>JAZRZR010000075.1:0-61796 GCA_045601525.1 Acutalibacteraceae bacterium | reverse complement strand
CACCTGTATGAACACCAACGGGGTCAATATTTTCCATACCGCAAATGGTGATGGCAGTATCGGCGCTATCTCTCATTACCTCGAATTCGATTTCCTTATAGCCCTTTACACTCTTTTCAATAAGCACCTGATGAACAGGAGAAAGCTTAAAGGCATTAAGACCTATTTCGATAAGTTCTTCTTCGTTATAAGCAAAGCCGCCGCCTGTACCGCCAAGGGTAAATGCAGGGCGGAGAACAACGGGATAACCGATTCTGCGAGCCGCCTCTTTTGCTTGCTCTAAATCGTATGTTATTTCAGAAGGAATTGTAGGCTCACCGATAGATTCGCAAAGTTCCTTGAACATTTCGCGGTCCTCAGCACGCTCAATACTTACACTACTTGTACCGAGAAGTTCTACACCGCACTCCTTAAGTACGCCTTTTTTCTCAAGTTGCATAGCAAGATTAAGGCCTGTTTGTCCGCCAATGCCGGGCAATATTGCATCGGGTCGCTCATATCTTATTACCTTTGCAATAAATTCCAAGGTTAAAGGCTCCATATAAACCTTATCGGCTATTGTGGTATCGGTCATAATTGTGGCGGGGTTGGAGTTACAAAGAACTACCTCATAGCCCTCCTCCTTAAGTGCTAAACAAGCCTGTGTGCCTGCATAGTCAAATTCAGCCGCCTGACCTATAACGATAGGGCCTGAGCCAATTATAAGTATTTTTTTAATGTCTGTTCTCTTTGCCATTTTTCCTTCTCCTTACTTTTTATACACTATTTTACCGTTTGCCACAGTTAAGAGATTTTCACCGAAAAGTTTTTTATTTTCAAAGGGCGTCGCCCTGCCTTTCGATAAAAACTCATTGGGGTCAACCGTTATTTCTTTTCCTAAATTCCAAAGCGAAAAGCTTTTTTCATCCTTTATGCCAAAACGCATCCTCGGATTATAACACATAAGTTCCGTTAGTTTTTCTGGCGAGATAATACCCGTTTTAACAAGGTGGGTATAAACGGTTTGAAACGCTGTTTCAATTCCCACTATACCAAAGGCGCTCTTTTCCAATCCCTTTGATTTTTCTTCGGCGCTATGGGGCGCATGGTCGGTAGCAATCATATCTATCGTACCATCGGATATGCCCTCGAGCAGTGCTTGCCTATCGGCTTCGCTCCTTAACGGCGGGTTCATCTTAAAACGACCATCTTCCAATAAATCGTTATCGGTTAGCACAAGGTAATGCGGCGCCGTTTCACAGGTGATATTTAAGCCTTCCTTTTTTGCTTGCCTTATAAGTTCAACGCTTTCCTTTGTTGAAATATGACAAACATGATAAGCCGCATCGGTTTCACGCAAAAGTTCTATATCTCGTTTTATAGGGCCCCACTCACTCTCGGAGCATATACCTCTATGACTGTGCTTTTTTGCATACTCGCCATCGTGGATATAACCACCAAAAAGCAAACTGTTATCCTCACAATGAGCAACAATTATTTTGCATTGATTTTTTGCTCTCTGCATAGCAGCTTTCATAAGTTCACGACTTTGAACGCCTCGGCCATCATCCGAAAAGGCTATACATCTATCGGAAAGCGCCTCTATATCAACTAATTCCTCGCCCTTTTGTCCTTTAGTTATTGCGGCATAGGGATAAACATTTATCGTTGCATTTCTATCTATTAGTTCTTGCTCAACCGCTATGTTTTGCAAACTATCGGGAACGGGGTTCAAGTTAGGCATTGTGCAAACCGAGGTGAAGCCTCCCCTTGCCGCCGCGGCCGAACCCGTGGCTATGCTTTCCTTATAAAAAAAGCCCGGCTCACCAAAATGCACATGCACATCGCAAAAACCGGGAAAAACAACACAATTTGAAAATGAGGATAGTGCGGTGTTTTGAGATAAAAATGCTGATACAAAGGCTTTGAAGCCTTGGTCTTTTGATGTGCAAATTATCTCGACTGCCTTACCCTGCATTTTTAACACCTCTAACAAAAAAGTCTTGCTCTCGGCAAGACTTACACGCAAAACAATCGGCGCAGCTTATACTGCCCCTAAAATCATCTACTGTAAATCTTACCGATATCTCTGTATCGTCCTTAAAGATTTGTTTTAAGTAGTATAACATATTATATATATTATTGTCAACGACAATTTTTACTCTTTTATCTACTTTTTTTATACTCCGAGGGAGTGTGGCCCGTTTCTCTTTTGAAAACGGTATAAAAATAATTTATTTCACAAAAACCCAAGGCCGCCGCAACCTCTTTGGGTTTCATACCCATATCGAACATTTCAATTGCTTTTCTCATTTTAAGCGATAAGAAATACTTAGCAACACCAATATCACAATAGCGAGAAAAAATGCGTTTCATATTGCTAACACCCATATTGCAAAGATTGGCAATATCATAAATACTAAGCATCTTTTCGTAATTTTGCTCCATCACATCAATAATTTTAGCATACTGCTTTTCATTATAAGAGAGTGCCTTACCTGTGTATTTTTCCTTTTTAAGCAAGGACAACAAAAACACCTCAAGTTCAGATACAGCTATACTGCTATAATAATCAAAAACATCCTTAGTTGTGCTGTTTGTAGCCGCAACAAAGCTTTCGGTGATTTTACCGAATTTATTGCTCTCAACAATATTAAGGTCATAACAAGCGTTTTCAAACTGTTTCATTTCCTTGCCCGAAGCCGAAAAGGAAATAATATACAAGTGAGGCGCTACATCGCCCTCAGCCTGTATGCGATGAAATTCCATCGGCTTATGAAAAAGGAGTTTGCCTTCATCGAGGGTATGTATGCGATTATCGGCAACGGCAGTAACCTTACCGCGCTTAACCATAAGGACCTCCCAAAAATCGTGGGTCTCACCGCTAAAGTAAAATCCTTTAGGTCTTACTGCGTTTATACCCATAACGATTGAATCTATATTTATCAAACGCTCAACCTTATGTAAAACAAACATACTGCACCCTCCCCCATATCTAAAATTATAGCAAACCGTCCTTTAACTATTTTTTATTATATCATTAGCCATAGAAAAATGCAACAAAAAAACTCCTGAAATTTCAGGAGTTTTTTCTTTTTAATAGTTGTTTGCTTTAATTGCGAAATATGCCTTCGGATGAGCACAAACGGGACAAAGTTCGGGAGCAGCCTTGCCAATGTGAATATGACCACAGTTTTCACACTTCCAAACAACCTCATTATCGCGACTGAAAACATATCCGCCCTCGATATTAGAAAGCAATTTAAGATAGCGTTCCTCATGCTCCTTCTCAACCTTTGCAACACCCTCAAACAATGCGGCGATTTCGGTAAATCCCTCTTCCCTTGCCTCTTTGGCAAAGGTAGCGTACATATCGGTCCACTCATAGTTTTCGCCTGCAGCAGCATCCTTAAGATTAGCAGCAGTATCTGCTATGCCGCCATGCAAAAGCTTAAACCAAATTTTTGCGTGTTCCTTTTCGTTTCTTGCGGTTTCTTCAAAGAGTTGTGAAATTTGAACATAGCCATCTTTCTTTGCCTTTGAAGCATAATAAGTGTATTTGTTGGTAGCCTGTGACTCGCCTGCAAAAGCGGCCATCAAATTCGCCTCGGTTTTTGAGCCTTTAAGTTCCATAAAAATTTCCTCCTATATTTTTTTAATATTATACACCTAATTTAGTTTTTTATCAATTAAAATTTTGCGTTGTTTTTTCGTTATAATGATTGTAGTTTGTTGAAACGCTAAAAAGCGCTTCAACAAGCCACTTTGCAAGTGGCTTTTGCAAAATCAAATTGTAAAATTTGATTTTGTACTGCACTCATTGCAATGGATATGAACAAATTTCAAAAGAAATTTGTTACAAAATCAAAGATTTTGTGTCGGAACACGAATGTTTCGACTTAACATAACCATTATAAAAATTCACGGCATATTTCGAATGTGTAACATAACACATAAGCATATACGGCAATGTAAAGACTGCAGGCACCGCTAATATACTTAAAAGCACCCACCCAAGCTGAGTGAACACAAGCAAAATAAAGGGTCCAGCACCGTAACGTGAAACCGCAATGGACTGCATTAGAACTTCCTTAACGCTTATCTTGTCATTTATCATAAAAATGTATGGTGCAACATAAACCTTGAGAGATATAAGAATCACCGCAGCGATAGCCAAGCATCTTAAAAAGGTTGCAATAATTGAAAGATTGGCAATCCAAATCGGGATGCCGTTTTGGAAAAGTTCATCAATCCCGCCATTTGCTATAAAATCAAGGGCAATAGACGGCACAAGCAACAAAAATGCCGCTAAAGTTAGCGGAAACACCATGGAAAAAATAAATCGAACTGCCCGCAAATATACACCTTTTGAAGAAAAATAATAAAATATTTCGGAAAAATCTATGTTTTCCTTTGTGTAAAGCGAGTGATAAAGCCTTAAAACACCAAAGCAAGATGGTAATCCCAAAAAAATCACGGTTAATATGATAACTACGGAAAATATCACTTGAATAATAAGTGAATCCATCAAATAAATTACAGCATCGGCAAGCACGCCAACTGCCAAAACCGAAAGCACGGGTATAGCCAAAGCCATCACCGCCTGCGCCCAATTGCCTCGCAAAGCATTCAAGGAATTACTTTTAACCGATTTCACCGACGGAAACATTTTATCACTCCCCTTTTCTTTATTTTATCACACACAAACCTATTAAAAGTTAAAGAATTTTTAATTTTGCAAAATTTGCCATAAGTTTTTTGAAGCCGAAATTTTCAAAAGAAATAGTCAACATAAAGTCATCGCCTATTTTAGAAACCGCCGTAATAGAGCCCTTACCAAAGGTATTATGCTCAACAATCATACCTACCTTATAGTTGTTAGTGTCCTTTTGCGGCTTTGAATAGGCAGTATTATATACCGCTTTCTTATTTGGAATTTGACTAAAATCATCATCAAAGGAATTATAGTTTTCTTTATATGATGAGCTGAAATATGTTCTTTGCTTGCTGTAACGGTTTTCACAAAGGTCATCCGGAATTTCCTTTAGGAAACGAGACGGCAAATTGCGTGAGGTTGAGCCATAAAGCAAACGACTTTGAGCACGGCTTATTGCAAGCCTTTTCTTTGCCCTTGTAATCGCTACATAGGCCAAACGCCTTTCTTCCTCGATTTCAAATTCGCCACCGAATATAGACTGATGTCCCGGGAAAATCCCCTCTTCCATACCAACTATAAAAACATTTTCAAATTCAAGACCCTTTGCCGAGTGAATTGTCATAAGAATTACCCTGTTTTCTTCACCCTCAAGGGAATCAATATCGCTAACCAAGGAGATTTGCTCTAAGAAGCCCGAAAGTGTTGGTTCCTCGGCCTCAGCCCAATACTGACGAACGGTGGAATAAAGCTCGTTTACGTTATCAATTCTATCCTGTTCTTCGGGGCCCATTGCCTCTAAATATTTGAGATAGCCCGTCTTTTCAAGCACTATATCAAGCAAACTATCAAGGGGTTTGCCCTTGGATTCTTCTCTGATTTCGGTTATTAGTGAGCAAAAGTCCTTTAACTTTGCCGCACTTCTTGAAAGGAGCGGATAATCATCGGCGGTGCTGAAAACCTCAAAGAGTGAAATGCCAAGGCTTAAAGATATTTGGGTGGCATTTTTTATCGTTGTATCGCCAATGCCCCTTTTGGGCTCGTTTATTACCCTTTTAATTCGTAAGTCATCATACGGGTTATCCACAATGCGCAAATATGCCAAAACATCCTTGATTTCCTTACGCTCGAAAAAGCGCATACCGCCGATTACCCGATAAGCAATACCGCTTCTCGCAAAAACATTTTCAATTGCGTTTGACTGTGCATTTGTGCGGTAAAGCACGGCGTGAGAATCAAAGCGTTGACCATCTCTTACATTTTTAAGTATAGTTTCGGCAACAAAGGAAGCCTCGTCTCGTTCATCAGCGGCTTCAAAAACAACCAGTTTTTCACCCTTGCCGTTTTGGGTCCAAAGTTCCTTGCCCTTTCTCCCTTTGTTGTTGCGAATAACAGTATTAGCGGCATCAAGGATAGTTTCGGTTGAGCGATAATTTTGCTCAAGACGAATAACGGCAGCATTCTTATACTGCTTTTCAAAACTTAAAATATTCTCGATAGTGGCGCCTCTAAAATGGTAAATACTCTGGTCGTCATCACCCACAACACATATATTATTGTGTGCCTCGGCGAACATACTCACGAGAACATACTGTGCATGGTTTGTATCCTGATATTCATCCACCATTATATATTTGAATTTATTGCTTAATTGACCGTGAATATCAGGGTTTTCCCTCATTAGTTTTACGGTGTTGTTAATCATATCATCAAAGTCCATCGCATCATTGTTGATGAGCTGTGCCTGATACTTTTTGTATATCATACCAATTTGCTTTTTACGAGAATCAAAACCCGCACCGTTAATAAACTCATCGGGGCCGATAAGTTTATCCTTTGCCGAGGAAATTGCCGACAAAATCGCCTTGACAGGCAATATCTTTTCATCTAAATTTTCTTGCTTTAATATATCCTTTACAAGACGCTTTTGGTCATCAGTATCATAAATCGTGAAATGCGAGGTATAGCCTATGTAGGAAGCAAAGCGGCGCAAAATTTTACCGCAAACCGAATGAAAAGTGCCTGCCCAAATATCGCCTGCCGCATCACCCAATTTTAAGGCGATACGCTCCTTAAGTTCATTTGCCGCCTTATTGGTGAATGTTATTGCCAAAATCTCCCAGGGCTTTGGCGCATCTAAACTTATAACACCCTCGGGCATATTCTCTATTTCTCCCGCTAAAAAGCGTTGGGCGATTTCTTCCTCATAGTCCGACAATTCTATATTTGAATTATATGCCGAGCCGTATTTCACAAGACAAGAAATGCGGTTTACAAGCACTGTTGTTTTTCCGCTACCTGCCCCTGCAAGCACCAAAAGAGGACCGTTAACAGTTGTAACGGCCTTTAGTTGCATATCATTCATTCTATTAAAATCTTTTTCAATTACACGATTTATAAGCGCTGATGGCATATTTATTTTAATACCTCGTTTTTTGATACTTTTATTTTACAATATTTTTATAAATTTATCAATAATAAAATTGACTTTTAGGACACCTTTGTGTATCATAATACTAAAGATATTTTCTTAATTTTCCAAAAGGAAGTGCAGTAATATGTTTGAAGCAAAACTTCGCGAGTTGATGTTACAAATTGAAAAGGCTACAAAAAATAAAAACGAGGAAAATTCCCTCCCCGGTAATGCCCTTTATCTTGAAAATGGTGATGTGCTTTGTCTTCCACGAGAGCATGGCGTTTCCCGTTTCCCCTATCAATCGGGCGGCTTTACCATGTGGGCTTATTCCGATGGTATTATTCACGCCATTGAGGGCATACATAATATCTTCCGCCCTATACATGTTGACGGCGATTCACAGGTAAACTTTTTTGTTGGTTTGCCTTACAAAGAAGGTACATATTTCCCCATTTCAATTTTAGGCGGCACCAAGCAACTCTTTGAGCCATTTGATGTAAAACGCTATCTCGTATATTCTTTCTCGGCCGCATATTATATTGCCGACACTTCACTTGCAACATTTTGCATCCGCGCAGCAGTTACAGACAATAAACAGATGTCGTTTAGCTTTGCCGCTATAAACAAGACCGAAAAGCCCTTAAATTACACCCTCAACACATATTTTGAGGCTATTCTTAAAAATGGTGAGCACGATAGTATGTGGGTTAAGGGCAACCGCCACAGCGAATATATCGGTGATGGTGTGTTTATGCTTGACAGAAACGGAGATGGCGAATATCACTCTATGCTTGTTGAGCGCAAAAACATTAAGGCCGATATGAGCGCCTCGTATCACACAGTATCACGAAGCGAGTACCTTATTACGCAACCCGCAAACATTTCTAATGCCGAAAGTCTTAAAACGGGTAAATTCCTTAAACAGTCAGACAGGACTCGCCACGCTACCCCTGTGGCCGCCGAGATTTTACATCTTACTATGATTGACAGTTCCCGCATTGATTGGCTTTTCACAATTTCGAACGACCAAAATGTAAATTTACTCGATGCAAAACCTGATGTTTTCGGTGAAAAGGTTGACAATGTTTTAACCGAGCGAGAAAACTTTGACCGTAATCGTTTTGCAACTGCCGAGATTAAATTCGGTAAATGGAACAGCGGTGTGCTAAATTCAAATGTTGTGAACAACTTTATAAGGAACTTGCAAAAACAGGTTGATTTTTGCTCAATGGGTGAAAATTATGTTGAGCATTTGCTCGGTGTTCGAGATGTTTTCCAACAACTTGAACAGGCGATTATTTGGAGTCCCGAATTGGCACGCGAAAAGATGGTGCGAGCGCTAAACTTTATTGATATTTCAGGTCGTCCGCCAAGACAATTCTCGGTTCCTCAACACAAAGGCGAGGTTCCGCAAATGGACTTGCGTCCCTTTATCGACCAAGGCAACTGGATACTCACAACATTTTATATGTATCTTGCCTATACCGATGATTTCTCGGTGCTTGACGAGGAGTGCGGTTACTACGAATTTATAGATAACGACCGTCATTTGCTTAAAAACTCCGATATGCGTGACAGTGTGCTTGACCATATTCTACGCATTACCGATTACCTTGTAAGCAAAATTGATACCGAGGACGGCACCAACTGTTTACGCATAATGCACGGCGACTGGAACGATTCTCTTGAGGGCATAGGTGTTACCTATGATGAGGGCAAGCGTTACGGCACGGGCGTATCGGTTATGGCTTCACTTCAGCTTTACAGAAACCTTATAGAAATCGCCGAAGTATTGGAAAAAATCGGTGGTTTTGAAAACAAAATTGAAGAGTATCTCGGTGTTCGTGAAAGATTGGCCGAGGGTCTTAAAAAATATGCAGTTGAAAGAAATGAAAAAGGTGAAATCCGCTTAATTCACGGTTGGGGCGACCATCTTTCATATAAGATAGGCAGTTTTAATGACCTTGACGGTGTTTCCCGTTTAAGCTTTGCCCCATTTGCATATTGGGCAATTTCCGACCTCATTAAAGAAACCCCCGAACTTAAAGATGTTGTTATTGACAACATTTTAGCGCTTGATTCGGAATATGGTATTATCACCAATCTCCCCGGTTTTACAAAGGGTATGCGAGAAATCGGCAAATTGAGTTACCGAGATATCGGCTTCTCAGAAAATGAATGTGCCTATGTTCACGCAAGTATGTTTTCTATTGCGGCCCTTTTCTTAACAGGTAAATCAGAAGAGGCCTGGAAGCAAATTGAAAAATCAATCATTATAAACCATCCAAATTGTGATAAAACTCCCTTTGTTATGCCTAACTCTTATTGCAAAAATGAGGAATTGTGCATAGATGGAAGTTCACAAAACGACTGGTACACAGGCGCCGGCACAGTGCTTTACAAAAACTTCTTCCGTTTTGGCTTGGGCGTTGAGGCATCACTTAATGGCCTAACAATTCAAACCGCCGCATTTATGCCGAGCGACACCGCATCACTTAAGTTTATACTTAAGGGCAAAAATATGACCTTGAATTACCAAAACCTTGGAAACGCTCACCGTGAAATTCTAATTGATGGTGTAAAGGCCGAAACAAGTTTTGATGAAATTATGCAAACCCAAAAATTGTTTATTCCTACAAATGAACTTAAAGACGGTATGGTAATTTCGGTAATTGACTAATTGAAAAAACACCCAAGTCACTCGACTTGGGTGTTTTGTTTTATAAATCTTTAAGTTGCCAAAAATACTTACGATTTGAAGGTGGAATTTCCTCTATTTCACCATATTCGGGGTCGTAAAATCTATCGCTTGCATATAACGACCAATGCCAGCATTTTGGCGTTTCAAGACTTAAAAGCGCCACATTCGGCAAGTCCTCTTTTTTTGTAAAAGGCTTTTTATCACCTACAACCGCCACCCCGAGAATTGAGAAAACTCTTTTCATTGTTTTAAGGTCAGTTTCCCGTTCGGTGCCGCAAAGTTTGATGATTTCTTCCACTTCTAACCCTGTTGCCATAGATATTGCCGCTTGTCCGCAAGCTAAAGGATTAGGCTCATAAATATGCTTAATTTCTTTTGAAATCGGCATATTATTCCACCGTAATTATTTCTAAATTTTCAATAACAACATCATAAATCGGCTTATCATTTGCGCCTGTTTTGGTGTTTGCAATATCATCAACTGTTTCCATACCTTCTATTACCTGACCGAAAACAGTATGACGGAAGTCAAGCCAAGGTGTGCCGCCAAGTGCCTCGTAATCGGCAATTACATCAGCCGAAAAGCCCGCCTCTTCACCTAATTGCACCATTTGAGAAAGCATATTTTGAGGACAGGTGTTGGCTTGCACCACAAAAAACTGACTGCCGTTTGTATTGGGACCTGCATTTGCCATACAAAGTGCGCCACGGATATTGTGAAGTTCGGGGCAAAACTCGTCTTCAAAAGAAGTTCCCCAAATACTTTCACCGCCCATACCTGTTCCTGTGGGGTCACCGCCCTGAATCATAAAATCCTTTATCACACGGTGAAAAATAAGGCCGTTATAATAGCCCTCTTTAGCGTGGGTTGTAAAGTTTTCAACCGTTTTAGGTGCATACTCACCAAAAAGTTTCACCTTGAAATCGCCCTTGTTTGTATGAAAAATGGCAAGGGTATCTCCCTTCTTTGCCATACTTGTTTGAAAACTCATAATATCACTCCTTTTTTATATTTTAACAAGATTATTGCCTTTTGGCAACAAGTTTTTGTTGTAAACTGCGGTATTGCTATGTTATACTATTAACAAAGCTATTTGAAAGGGTGTTTTTGCCTATGTTTGAACAAAAATTAAAGGTTATTATGGAACAAATCAATTCGGCGCTTAAAAACAAAAGTGCCGACAATGCATTACCCGGCAACACATTTTATTTAGAAAATGGCGATATACTTTGCTGTGAAAGAGAGAGCGGTATATCCCGTTATCCCTATCAAGATGACGGTTTTACCCTTTGGGCATATTCTAACGGCTATATTTATGCCACCGAAAGTGTTCTTCAGGTTTTCCGCTATATGCATATGGATAATGATTCCTCGATTAACTTTTTTGTAGGAATTCCAACCGGTGATGGTACATATTTCCCAATATCTATTCTTGGCAGCGGCAAGCAGCTTTTCGAGCCATTCAAGGTAAACCGCTATCTTGTTTACGGCCGTTCAGCCGCATATTACATTGCCGATATGGATATTGCTACATTTTGCGTTAGAGTATCGGTCCCCGAAAACAAAAAAATGTCATTTTCCTTTGCCGCTATAAACAAAACCGACAAACCCCTTGATTATACCCTCAACACCTATTTTGAGGCATTGCTTCGAAATAAAGACCCCGACACTAGCTTTTGGACCAAGGATGAGAGAAAGGCTGTTCGCATTGGGGACGGTCGCTTTATGCTAAGTCGTATCGGCAGCGACTTCCATCAAATGCTTATCGAGCGTGATGTTAAAGATGCTACACTTCGTGCGAGCCATTATACCACCTCTCGCCCCGATTATCTTATTTTGCAGTCAGCAAGTGTAGGCAACGCTTTAAGCCTTAAAAAAGGTGAATTTAGAAAGCAATCTTTCGATAGCAAATATGTAACCCCGATTGCCGCCGAAATTTTACATCTTACTACTAACGATTCATCACGTGTTGAATATTTATTCACTATTTCTAACGATGTAAACACCGATTTGTCTGACAAGACATTTTTATTTGAAAATTCGGCCCTTGATAAGATTATTGACGAAAAAGAAACTGCCGAAAAGCAGCGTCTTAACACAACCGAACTTCGCTTTGAAGATTGGGAAGACGGCGTGCTTAATGTAAATGTTCTTAACAACTTCATAAAAAGCCTACAAAAGCAGGTGGATTTTTGCGCTATGGGCAAAAACTATGTCGGCCACCTACTTGGTGTTCGGGATGTTTTCCAGCAGCTTGAACAGGCAATTATTTGGAGTCCCGAAATGGCAAGAGAAAAAATGGTGCGCGCCTTAGGCTTTATTGACCCCTCGGGCAGACCTCCCCGCCAACTTTCAATTCCGCAATACGATGGCCAAATTCCGCAAATGGATTTGCGTCCCTTCATCGACCAAGGCAACTGGATACTCACCACCTTCTTTATGTATCTTGCCTACACCGATGATTACGCTATTTTAGATGATGAGTGCGGCTATTTCGAAATCGTTGATGCCACTCAAAATCTCGTAAAATATTCACCCCTAAAAGACAGTGTGCTAGAGCATATCATAAAAATTGCCGATTATCTTGTGAGCAACCTTGACCGTGAGTACGGCACAAATTGCCTTAGAATTATTCACGGTGACTGGAACGATGCTATAGACGGTATCGGTCAAGCTCTTGATGAGGGCAAGCGTTACGGTTCGGGTGTATCGGTCATGGCTTCTTTACAGCTATACCGCAACCTTAAAGAAATCGCTGATATTCTAAAAAAGGTTGGCGGCTATGACCGAAAGGCTGAGGAATATATGGCTATTCGCAAGGAATTGGCTGAGGGACTTAAAAAGTATGCCGTTGAAAAAAATGAAAAAGGCGAAATTCGCTTAATTCACGGCTGGGGTGATAAGCTCTCCTACAAAATAGGCAGCTTTAACGACCCCGATGGCGCTTCCCGTATAAGCTTTGCTTCCTTTGCATATTGGGCAATTTCCGATTTAGTTAGCGAAACCCCTGAGCTTGCAAGCGTTATTACCGAAAACATATTGGCGCTTGATTCTGTACATGGATTGCTTACAAACTATCCCGCATTCCCCTCTGATATGTATGGTGTTGGCCGTATCCGCACAATTGTTCCAGGCTTCTCGGAAAACGCCTGCGCTTATGTGCATGCAAGTATGTTCTCTACTGCCGCACTTTTCCTTACAGGCGCTTCAGGTGATGCTTGGAAGCAAATTGAAAAATCAATAATTATAAACCACCCGAATTGTGATAAAACACCCTTTGTAATGCCCAACTCCTACTGCCGCAATTTAGACCTTTGTGTTGAGGAAACCTCCCAGTCTGATTGGTTTACGGGTTCGGGAACTGTGCTTTACAAAAACCTTTTCCGTTTCGGCTTCGGTATTGAGCCTAACCTTGACGGACTTAACATTCAAACTGCCGCCGTTATGCCCTCTAAAAAGGCTTCGGCAAGGTTTATCATTAAGGGCAAGAGCATTGTGCTAAACTATGAAAACATAGGTAACGGCAAGCGTGAAATTTTAATTAACGGCCAAAAAGTTGACACTACTTTTGACCCAATTATTAAAACCGAAAAGGTCTTTATTCCCACAGCAAATCTTACTGATAATATGGTTATCACAGTTATTGATTAGCATCTTAAAGGTCGGAGAAAAATTCTCCGACCTTTTCTTTTGAAATTTTTTCTTGTAAAAATTTATATAGTGTGCTATAATGCTCGTATATACGATATATTGTGAGGGAATTGTTATGAAGTGTCCTTTTTGCAACAAAATGGAAAGCAAGGTTATTGATTCACGCCCTACTGATGAGGGCGAGCGTATCCGCCGCCGCAGAGAGTGTCTTGAGTGCGGCAAGCGTTTTACTACCTACGAAATTATAGAAAGCCTACCGATTATTGTTATTAAAAAAGACCGTTCTCGCGAGGTGTTCGACCGCAACAAACTGCTTAACGGCGTTTTGCGTGCTTGCGAAAAAAGACCTGTTTCAATCAATATGCTTGACAATATGATTGATGAGATTGAGTCAACAATCCAAAACTCACTTGACCGTGAGGTTTCAAGCGATAAAATCGGCGAGTTGGTTATGGATAAGCTCAAAAACATCGATGAGGTTGCCTATGTTCGTTTTGCTTCGGTTTACCGTCAGTTCAAGGATATAACAACCTTTATGAACGAATTAAATAAGCTTATCTCAAAATAATTTGATTTTTTCCGCAGTATTTTGCTAAAATACTGCGGTTTTTTTGTTATTAGATATTGTAATTATTATTAAAATATGTAATAATATATATTTGGTATAGTATTTCTATTTGAGGTGAAATATGGAAAACATTAAAATGGCTGAGCTTTTGTTGCCCAATATCGACAAAACTCCTGACTATTATGAAAATTTATATCCTAAAAGAAATTTGAGCGAGGGTGCCAGAGTTGTTCGTGTTGCCCCCTCGCCCACCGGTTATTTGCACTTGGGCACTCTTTTCGCCGCCCTTGTAAACCGCATCACCGCTACAAGCACAAATGGTGTTTTTTTCATAAGAATTGAGGACACCGATAAAAAAAGAGAAATCGAAGGTGGCGTTGAAAATATCACAAGCGGTCTTAAGCGCTTTGGCATCACTATTGATGAGGGCTTTGTAAACGGTGAGGAACAAATTGGTGATTACGGTCCGTATAAGCAAAGTATGCGCGCCGAGATTTACCAAACCTATGTGAAACAGTTAATTCGCGAGGGCCTTGCTTATCCTTGTTTTTGCACTGCCGAGGAATTAGAGGCTGTAAGGCAAAAGCAGGAGGCGGCCAAGGTTCGCACCGGTTATCACGGAGAATATGCTATGCACCGCAACATAACTGTTGAGGAAGCCGAGCGCCTTATCAAAGAGGGCAAACCCTTTGTTATACGCTTAAAATCCAACGGTGACGAAAGCCGCCGCATTGTTTTCGAGGATGCTATCAAGGGCAAGATTGAAATGCCTGAAAATGATGAAGATTTTGTATTACTTAAGTCCGACGGCATACCCACCTACCACTTTGCCCACGCTATTGATGACCATTTGATGCAAACCACACACGTCATGCGTGGTGACGAGTGGATTTCTTCGGTACCCAAGCATATTCAACTTTTCAAAATGTTAGGCTTTAAGGTGCCGAAATTCGCACATATTGCCCCCATTATGAAACTTGAAAATGGTGCAAAACGCAAGATTTCAAAGAGGAAGGACCCCGAGGCTGCAGTTTCCTTTTTTGCAGAAGAGGGTTATCCGAGCGAAAATGTTATCGAGTATCTTATGACTATTGCCTCATCCGATTTTGAGGATTGGCGCAGGGCAAACCCCGATAAGTCTTACAAAGATTTCAAGTTCAACCTTAAGAAAATGAGTGTTTCGGGTGCTTTGTTTGATGAAAACAAACTGCTTGATGTAAGTAAAAACCGCATTGCTTTATTAAAATCTTTCGAGGTTTATGATAAAATTACAGCTTGGGCAAAGGAATTTGATAGCGAGTTTTATGAACTCCTCACCAAAAATCCCGATTATGCCAAGGCCATCTTTGCGATAGATAGAGACCAAAGCGCAAAACCTCGTAAAGACCTTGCTAAATGGAGCGAGGCCAAAGCCTTTTATGCATATTTCTTTGAGGAGTTGTTTACACCTGATTACACACTCCCGGAAAATATAACTGCAGAGGATGCTATAGCATTCCTTAAAAAATACGCCGAGGAATACACCGAGACCACCGATAGACAAGTTTGGTTTGAGGGTATTAAGGCATTGGCGACTCCTTTGGGCTTTGCAGCCGAAACCAAGGAATACAAGGCTAATCCCGAGGCCTACAAAGGCAGTGCGGGTGACCTTAGCACAATTTTGAGAATTGCCATAACAGGCCGCCGCAACACACCTGACCTATGCAGTATTATGTGTGTGCTCGGCAAGGATAAATGTATCGAAAGAATAAATGCTACTATTGATTATTTAGAGGGTGAAAAATAATGGCTGAACTGAATATTGCTAACAACTTTATAGAAGAATTTATTGAACAGGACTTGGCCGAGGGTGTTTACAATAAGGTTCAAACCCGTTTCCCGCCCGAGCCTAACGGATATTTGCATATTGGTCACGCAAAGGCTATTTGCATAGACTTTGCTACTGCCGCTAAATATGATGGCAAATGCAATTTGCGCCTTGACGATACCAACCCCACCAAAGAGGATGTTGAGTATGTTGATGCCATAAAAGAAGATATTGCTTGGCTTGGTTTTGAGTGGGACAATGTTTATTATGCCTCTGATTATTTTGATTTTATCTATGAGTGCGCCCTAAAACTTATTGACAAGGGCTTGGCATATATTGATGAATCAACACCCGACCAAATCCGAGAAATGCGCGGCACTTTGACCGAGGCAGGTATTGAAAGTCCTTACAGGAATCGCCCCATAGAAGAAACTCGTGACCTTTTTGCCCGTATGACAAAGGGTGAATTTGAAAACGGCGCTATGGTTCTTCGCGCAAAGATTGATATGTCTTCTTCAAACCTCAATATGCGCGACCCGATTATCTACCGCATAATGAAAGCTACGCACCACCGCACAGGTGATAAGTGGTGTGTATATCCAATGTATGACTTTGCGCATCCCCTATCCGATGCTAAAGAGGGTGTTACCCACTCTCTTTGCTCACTTGAGTTTGAAAACCACCGTCCGCTTTATGATTGGTTCTTAAAGGTGTTGGATATCCCCACACCGCCAAGACAAATTGAGTTTGCCCGTATGAATGTTAACTACACTCTAACAAGTAAGCGCAAATGCTTGAAACTTGTTACCGATAATTTAGTTAGCGGTTGGGACGACCCCCGTATGGCAACCATTTGCGGTATGAGAAGGCGCGGATATCCCGCCGAGGCTATCAGAGAGTTTGTAAATAAAATCGGCGTTTCAAAGGCATATAGTGTAATTGACTATGCTTTACTTGAATCTTGTGTTCGTGACAATCTTAACCAAAATGCCGATAGAGCGATGGCCGTGCTTAAACCCTTGAAGGTTGTTATTGACAATTACCCCGAGGGCAAAAAAGAGGAAATTGAGGTTGATATTAACCCCAACAAGCCCGAACTTGGCAAGAAAAAGGTTATCTTTACTAAGGAAATATTTATTGAACAAGACGATTTTATGTTAGAACCCCCAGGAAAGTATTTCCGTTTGTGCCCCGAAAAAGAGGTTCGCTTAAAGAGTGCATACTACATTAAGTATGCTTCCCACGAAACCGATGACAACGGCAACATTACGGTTGTTCACGCAACCTATGACCCCGAATCGTTTGGTGGTGAAACACCTGACGGAAGAAAGGTTAAAGGTACATTACACTGGGTAAGCAGTGAGGTTTGTGCAAATGCTACCGTTCGCCTATATGACCGTTTGTTTAATGTTGAAAACCCCTCGGATGAAGAGGGTGTGGCATCCTTTGCCGATAATCTTAACCCCGATTCACTCGTTGTTGTTGAAAACTGCAAGATTGATGCCGACCTTGTTAATGCAAAGCCCGGCGACACCTTCCAATTTATGCGTCAGGGTTATTTCTGCCTTGATAAAGATTCAACACCCGACAATCTTATTTTCAACCGCACGGCAGCCCTTAAAGATTCTTTTATAAAGAAGTGATTTTATGACTGTTAATGATATTTATGCTTTTTTAGACCAAAAATTCCCCTTCGCTTCGGCCTGTTCGGATGACAATGTAGGCTTGCTTGTGGGAAGTGGTGACATTGAGGTTAAAAGCGTGCTTGTCACCCTTGACCTTACCAAAGCAGCCATCGAGGAAGCCGAAAGATTAGGTGCTAATTTAATTATCACCCATCACCCCGTAATTTTCGCACCTTTAAGTGAAATTAAGAGGGACAGTTTGGTGTATAGCGTAATAGAAAAAAACATTTCGGTGATTTCGGCCCACACTAATCTTGATAATGGTGTTGGCGGTGTTAATTACTGCTTGGCCGATGCATTACGCCTTAAAAATCAAGAGGCGGTTGATACGGGTGAAGAACTCATCATAAGAATGGGTGAACTAAATGTTCCGCTTTCTCCGAACGACTTTGGAAAAGTTCTAAAGGAAAGGCTAAATATCACACCACGATACAACGAGGGCGGCAAAGCAATTAAAAAGGTTTTGGTTTGCGGTGGCTCGGGTGGTAATCACATCGCATCGGCTTTATCAAAAAACTGCGATGCACTTGTTACTGCGGATATAAAATACCACCTCTTTTTAGAGGCGGCAAGGTGCGGTATTACCCTTTTTGATTGCGGACATTTCCACACCGAAAATCTTGTTATTAAACCGCTGACATTCCTTCTTAAAAACGCTTTCCCCCATATCGAATTTTTTTGTTTTGAACAAGCTTTAGTTACCGAGGTTAAATAATGTTAGAAAATTTGCTTACAGTAGCCGCTCAGGTTTTGATGCTTTTTATAATGATTTTAGTGGGCTTTATTTGCGGCAAAACCAAAATATTAAAAAACGACGCAATTAAAGGGCTGACCGATTTAGTACTTTACGTTGCAACACCTGCCGCTATTTTGCAATCATTTACAAGTGAAGATTGCACAACCGAAAAAACACTTAATTTGTTATATGTGTTTTTGGCCGCTTTGGCCATACACATTATAACTATTTTACTCACAGCGCTTCTTATCAAACACAAAAACGCCGATAGCCGCCGTGTTATGCGGTTTGCAGTTATTTTTTCCAACTGCGGATATATGTCATTCCCGCTTCAAAAGGCAATTTTAGGTGATATCGGCGTGTTTTACGGCGCAATGTTTGTGGCAGTTTTCAATATAGTGCTTTGGACCTATGGTGCTTTCTTGGCAAGTGGGGACAAAAAAAGCATTTCACCTAAAAAGATTTTGCTCAACCCAACTATTTTAAGCGTAATAATCTCGGTTGTGCTTTATCTTTTAAGAATAAAACTGCCCGTATTTGTTTCGGGTGCCGTTACAGGTCTTGGAAACCTTAACACTCCCCTGCCTATGATTATAATCGGTTATAGTCTTTCAACCTTTAATCTAAAAGAGTTGTTTACCGATAAGCGAGTGTATTGGCCCACTGTTATGCGCCTTATTCTTATCCCCGCTATTTCCCTTGCACTTATGGCATTGTTTGGTATTAGCGGAATTCCGCTAATTGCTTGCACAGTTGCCGCAAGCGCACCCGTTGCCGCCGTTACTGTTATGTTCGCAACCAAGTATGGTTTAGATTCGGCGCTCGGCTCTAAAATTATTTCCCTTTCAACAATACTTTCAATTTTAACAATGCCGGTTTTCGTTGCGTTGGCACAAATAATATAAAACTAAGCCCCACCAAAAAAGGTGGGGCTTTAATTTTATTTAGAAACTATTTTATCCTTGCCGCCCATATAAGCACGAAGTGCTTCGGGAATTGAAATTGTATATTTTTCGCCATCGAATGAAAGATTGTTTTCAAGGAAAGCGATAAGCATACGGGGCGGTGCAACAACTGTATTGTTAAGGGTGTGAGCCAAATATTTTTGACCATCTTCACCTTTTACACGGATACCAAGGCGGCGTGCCTGTGCATCGCCAAGGTTTGAACAAGAGCAAACCTCAAAATACTTTTGCTGCTTTGGTGACCAAGCCTCAATATCATAAGACTTAACCTTAAGGTCTGCAAGGTCGCCCGAGCAACACTCAAGTGTTCTTACCGGGATATCCATACTCCTAAAGAGTTCAACCGAATAGCTCCACATTTTATGGAACCATTCCATACTCTCTTCAGGTTTACAAATAACAATCATTTCCTGCTTTTCGAACTGATGTATTCTATAAATACCGCGCTCCTCAATACCGTGAGCACCTTTTTCCTTACGGAAACAGGGCGTATAACTTGTGAGTGTTAAGGGCAAGTTTTCCTCGGGTGTGATTGTTTGAATAAACTTACCAATCATTGAGTGTTCACTTGTACCGATAAGATAAAGGTCCTCACCCTCAATCTTATACATCATAGCATCCATTTCCTCAAAACTCATAACACCTGTTACAACATTTGAGCGAATCATAAAGGGGGGTATGCAGTATGTAAAGCCTTTATCAATCATAAAGTCCCTCGCATACGCCAAAACCGCGCTGTGAAGGCGGGCGATATCACCCATAAGATAATAGAAACCTTCACCAGCCACCTTGCCTGCAGCCTCTTTATCTATGCCGTTAAAGAGTGCCATTATATCGGTGTGATAAGGAATTTCAAAATCGGGTTTTGTTTGCTCGCCAAACTTTTCAACCTCAACATTATCGTTATCATCTTTACCAAGCGGCACCGAATCATCAATAATGTTAGGAATCTTCATCATAACCTGATTGAGTTTTTGCTCAAGTTCGGTTTCGATTTCTTCAAGTTCTTTAAGGCGGTCAGCCTGACGGGAAACGAGTTCCTTCATCTCCATAGCCTCGTCACGCTTACCCTGTGCCATAAGAGCACCGATTTGCTTGCTTATCTTATTGCGGTTAGCACGCAAATCATTTGCCTCGTTATTGGCGGCTCGCTTGTTTTTATCAAGCTCTATTGCCTCATCAACCAAAGGCAATTTTGCATCCTTGAATTTCTTTTTGATATTTTCTTTTACAAGCTCGCTGTTTTCGCGAAGAAATTTTATATCTAACATCTAAATACCCCTAATTAGTATAGTTGTCAAAGTAACCCTGAATTAAAACAACGGGTGTGCCCTTATCGCCTGAACCACTTGTCAAGTCAGAAAGTGAACCGATAAGGTCGGTAAGTTGACGGGGAGTTGTGCCTTGAGAAGCCATATTGCCTACAAGATTATCCTGCTTTTGCTTAATGCTTTCGGAAATGGCTTTCTTTAGCTCCTCACCGCTTAAATCTTTGAAATCATTATCGGCAAGATATTTTAACTTAAGTTCGTTAGGTGTACCGATAAGACCATCGGTAAATGCAGGAGATACACAGGGGTCAGCAAGTTCCCAAATTTTACCTTGGGGGTCCTTAAATGCGCCATCACCGTAAACCATTACTTCGATATGCTTACCTGTTGCATCGAAAAGTTGCTTTTGAACATCAAGCACTAAATCCTTACACTCTTTTGGGAAAAGTTTGATAGAATCTTCGGTAGATTTATTAGAGCCCAAAAGACCGTATTTTTCATTATATCCGCTACCCATTACTGAAGCGTTAAGAATATCATCAAGACCGCAAACAACCTTTGCGCCCTTTGCCTTAAGAATACGCTTGGTGCGAGCACGGGTGTGGATATCACAGTTCAACACGCAATCGGTGTAATCAAGAATTGTGGGGGCTTGGTTTGCGAATATAACCTCAACCTCAGCGCCCTCTTCGCGAATAATATTTGAATAATATTCAACATAATCAACACCTGTGAACTCGTGCTTGTTTTCGCCGAAAAGCTCACGGTATTTTTCAAGTGTTAAAACATCGCTATAGGGATTGATACCTGCCTCATCAACCATATCAAGTGTGATAAGAGCGTTGCCCACCTCATCACTCGGATAGCTTAGCATAAGCACAATTTTCTTAGCACCTCTTGCAATACCGCGAAGGCAAATTGCAAAGCGGTTACGGGAAAGTATTGGGAAAATAACGCCTATTGTTTCACCACCGAGTTTTGCTTTTACATCAGCCGCAATAGCGTCAACCGATGCATAGTTACCTTGACTTCTTGCCACGATACTCTCGGTAATTGAAACAACATCACGGTCCCTTAAAGCAAAGCCTTCACTCTCGGCTGCTTCAAGCACGCTTTCAGTTACTATTTTGGCAAGGTTGTCCCCCTCACGAATAATGGGACAACGAATACCTCTTGATACTGTACCTACTTTTCTTTCCATATATAATCACCTTTCAAAAGTTAATTGGCTCTATGACCTTACCATTATACTCTATAAGAGTATAAAAATCAATAAAAACGAAAAAATTTTATGAAAAAATTGACCTTAATGTCTATTAAACATTAAGGTCAAAAAATTATAATTCGGGCTTAAATGAAGGCATAAGCTCTAATTTGAAAAGATTTTGCTTATGCTTTTTATCGATTAGTTCTTTTTTATCGGCATCATCAATGATTCCCTCTCGGATATATTTATCCAGTTCAGCATAAGTAAAGCCTAAATTTTCCTCATCGGTTTTGCCGCAAAGACCGTCAATCGGCACCTTATCAACAAGTTCATTTGGTAGCCCCAACACCCTACCGATTTCCTTAACCTCGGTAACGGTAAGATGCGACATAGGTGAAAAATCGCCCACCGAATCGCCATATCGAGTGGAATATCCCACCCAATCTTCCGATAAGTTACAGGTGTTGCAAACCCTACCGTTAAGGCTTTGGGATACAGCATAAAGGGTTGACATTCTTATCCTTGGAGGCAAATTTTGCTTGGCTTGACTTGTAAGTTCTAAATCTAGCGAAATGCTTTTAGAAATAGCCTCAACTGCATCCTTTATATTGATTTCAAAATGGCGGATACCAAGGTGGTTTACGAGCATATAGGCCATATCAATATCCCCCTGCTGACCCTGTGGCATAAGAACGCCTATAACCCTTTCCTTGCCAAGCGCTTCCACACATAAAGCCGCCGCAACCGAGCTATCCTTACCGCCCGAAATGCCGACAACTGCATTGCAGTCCTTACCGTTATTTTCGAAAAAGTCCCGTATCCACGCAACACACTCGTTTTTTACCTTTATAGCATCAAACATAATATCACCTAATGTTATTCTTTATTTTTTAACCATTGGTCACATTGCCGCTTCCGGCTAAAGAAATGGCAGGTCCCAAATATGTAGGCTTTACCTTAAAAAGTGTAGTAAAAAAGTCCTTACAGCGAGCCGCAACCTCACGCAAATCTCTATAAGCTTGTCCTGCATAAATATGATAATCAGCAGCGGCGCCAACACCCTCAAGACCCAATTTTTCGGCAATATAGAGAGCTCTGTAAAGATGATATTCTTGGGTTACTATTACCACCCTTTTTGCCCCAAAAATTTCCTTTGCACGATATACGCTTTCGTAGGTTGAAAAACCGGCATGGTCCATAAAAATATCCTCTTCTGGCACACCGTTTTCTATCGCCCAATTTTTCATTGTGGTAACCTCATCATATTCCTTTTGACCGTGGTCACCACTCATAATAATTTTGGGTGCTATCCCGTTTTTATAGAGTTCAACCCCTCGCCTAAGCCTATCTCTTAGCATATCGCTTGGCATGCCGTCACTTTTAACCTGACAACCCAAAACAACAATACAATCGGCATCACCTAACTCGGCGACCGACTCTGGCGAAATAATATTATCCCTCGCTACACCCTTTACATGAGCATTAAGGACCAAAAGTGCGCCCACAACAACTACTATAAGGCAAAGCAAAACAATTATTATTCTTTTAAGCAGTTTTTTCACAAGGATACACCCTCCCTTAAACAGCCTAACTTTCTGATAAAATCAAAAACCGCAAAGCCTTATAATACAAGGCTTTGCGGTATTTCAAATTATTCCCACTCAATAGTGCCTACAGGCTTGGGTGTTAAATCGTAAAGCACGCGGTTTATACCTTCAACCTCACTCAATATGCGATTTGTTATCTTATGAAGCAGCTCATAAGGAATTTCCTCAATTGTAGCGCTCATTGCATCGGTGGTGTTTACTGCACGGATAATTGCGGGCCATCCCTCGTAGCGCTTATCGTTGCGAACGCCCACACTCCTCATATCGGGAACGGCAATGAAATACTGCCATACCTTACCTGCAAGGCCGCCATTTTCAAACTCCTCACGAAGAATTGCATCAGCCTCACGAAGAGCGTGCAATCTATCACGGGTGATAGCGCCCAAGCATCTAACACCGAGGCCGGGGCCCGGGAAGGGCTGACGGTAAACCATACCGTGCGGAAGGCCCAATGCATCGCCTACTATACGAACCTCATCCTTATAAAGAAGTTTTACAGGCTCAACAAGTTCAAACTCCATATCTTCGGGCAAACCGCCTACATTGTGGTGGGCTTTAACACCGTCAGATTCCAAAATATCGGGGTAAATTGTGCCTTGTGCCAAGAAAGAAATGCCCTCGAGTTTGCTTGCTTCCTCATCAAACACCTTAATAAACTCGCCGCCGATAATCTTGCGCTTTTGTTCGGGTGCGCTTACTCCCTCTAAAAGAGATAGGAAACGGTCAGTCGCATCAACATAAATCAAGTTTGCGTTAAGTTCCTTACCGAAAACCT
The DNA here is from genome assembly GCA_045601525.1 of Acutalibacteraceae bacterium. Taxonomy (GTDB): domain Bacteria; phylum Bacillota; class Clostridia; order Oscillospirales; family Acutalibacteraceae; genus SIG565. The sequence goes on along the minus strand of JAZRZR010000075.1, from coordinate 37,773 downwards.
CTATAACCTGTTCACTCTCGCCCTTGCGCATAAGACCATGATTTACATGCACGCAAACCAACTGTTGACCAACTGCTTTAATGAGCAACGCCGCTACAACAGATGAATCTACACCACCTGAAAGGGCAAGCAAAACCTTTTTATCACCAATTTGAGCACGAAGCTCTTTAATTTGTTCATCAATAAATTTATTAGCCAATTCAATGGTTGTGATACGCTCCATTGTTTCGGGACGAACGTTTGAGTTCATTAAGACCACTCCTTTATTTTATACCTTCTTATTATACACCTTTACCACCGCACTTTTCAATATTTTTCTTTATTATATTTCAATTTTTTTACATAGCAAGTGATATAATCAGCATTTCTCGTACCTTATTGTAAATTTCACCGGCAGTTTCTATCGGCAAGGGGTTTTCTCCAAGGCCGAGTTCCACAGTAAAAGCAGGTCGGTTAAACTCACTTATAAACCAATCCTTAAAGCCTCCGCCCTCGGCAATTCCCCTGGCCTCGTCTAACTGATAGGTGCTTGATGTAGCCATAATTTCTGCCATTTTTTTAGCCCTCGGTGGCTCTTTATCCTTATAACTCCAATAAATCACCTCGCCCTGTGAATGAAGCGCTACGGCGTGGCGTATTTTATATGTGCGGCAAAGTTTCACCAATGCCTCGCTCTCACACTCGCTCATTGGTTTATGTCCCCCGTAGCGTGTGGGCGCAGGGCCGAATGTCCCTGCCTCTTGCTCGGCTTTATGTAAGGTGGCCCAACCGGCATCAAAATTGTGATTTATATCCACACCCCGTGCATTAGCATTCCAATGGGTTGTATCTCCCTTTGACACTCTTTCAACCAAGCCTCTTAAATGCATTGCTGCAGCCGAGCCGTGCATAGCGATTTCCACACCGTCGGGATTTACAACCGGAACAAAAATCACCCCTCTGCCCATAAGGACCTTTCTCATATTAAAACCTCCGATTTCACTGTTTCGGCTAACTGAATCGGCAACCTGCTCGATAAACCTTAACAAAACATTTGACGTTATATGCTCGCTTCCGTGGAATGCCGCCGCCAAAAGAACATACTCCCTTGCACGACCAAGTTTTATAACGGGTATCTCCCTACCGCAAGCCGACTTTGAAAGGCTATCAATAACCAAAAACGGATATCGCTCGGCAAGCTCTCTTAATATTTTTTTAAGATTTGCGTAATCAATCGGGTTGTTTTTTACTATTTGTTCCATTTTACTGTCTCCTGTCTTTAATTGATACAGTAATTTATATTAAAGCTTTGTCCAAAAAATGATTTATATTTCTTGCTAAAATTTTCGTTTTATGATAATATACTTAATGTATGCGCCATTAGCTCATCTGGATAGAGCACTGTCCTCCGACGGCAGGTGTAGCTGGTTCGAATCCGGTATGGCGCGCCAAACGAAAATCCGTTCTCGTAAGAGGACGGATTTTTGTTTGTATTATTCACTATTCATTTTTCATCATTCATTATTCACTAAATGTTACTAACCGCAATTTTGGGTTATTTTTCCGCAAGTTTTTATTAAAGTTTTTTGTCTTTGTGCTTGACAAATAGCACCTTGCAATATATATTAGACTTGTAGTATGATTTTCCTGCTTGGGAGGCACATATATTTATGAAAAAGGTCGCAGTTATCGGTTATGGCGGGCAGGGTGCTTGGCACTGCTCGCAAATTGAAAAAAGTGATGTTGTAAGCCTTAAAGGCATCTACGATATTAAACAGGAACGCTGTGAGGCCGCAAGGCAAAACGGCATTTTTACCTACCCTTCCAACGAGGCTATTTTTGCTGATGATGACCTTGATATTATTGTTGTTGCCACCCCAAATGACATACACGAGGAATTAGTTGTTGCCGCCCTTAACAGTGGCAAAAATGTTATATGCGAAAAGCCTGTGGCTTTAAGTGTTGAATCTTTTGATAATATGGTTTCGGCCGCCGAAAAAAACGAAAAATTATTATCAGTTCACCAAAACAGACGCTTCGATGTTGATTATCTTGGCGTTAAAGGTGTTATTGAAAGCGAAGAAATCGGTGAGGTTATCCGTATTGAGTCCCGTATACACGGCTCACGGGGAATACCGAGCGACTGGCGCTGTGTCAAAAAATACGGCGGCGGTATGATTCTTGACTGGGGCGTTCACCTTATCGACCAAATGCTAACCCTTATTACCGAAAAAGTTGTGGGTGTTAACTGCATTTGTTCACACATTACAAATGATGAGGTTGATGACGGTTTTTTACTTGAACTTTTCTTTGAAAGCGGCAAAACTGCGCACATTGAGGTTGGAACCTATAATTTCATAGGTCTCCCCCGTTTTTATATGCTTTGTAAAAACGGCTCTATGGTGCTTAGTGATTGGAGGGAAAACGGTACCGTTTCACGCCTTAAACGTTGGATAGAAAAGGACGTGACCCCCGTACAAAATGCGGCAGGTATAACCCGCACCATGGCCCCTCGTGACCATCTTACCCTTGATACATATAAAGCCAAAATTCCCAAAAGTGATGTGCACGAATTTTATCGCAATTATTGTCTTGCTATCGACGGCAAAGCCGAGCCGATAATTAAAAACCAAGAGGTAAGGCGTGTGCTTATGGTTATGATGGCGGCATTTGAATCGGATATGAAAAAACAAACCTTGAAGGTGAATATATGATAAGACTTGCCACTATCGGCACCAGCGCTATTTGTGACTCTTTTGTAAGAAGTGCTTTGCTTACAAAAGAGTTTGTGCTATACTCGGTTTATTCAAGAAAGCAAGAAACAGGGCTAAACTTTGCCAACAAATATGATTGCAAAAAGGTTTATACCTCACTTTTAGAAATGGCTGCCGACCCGTTGGTTGACGCCGTTTATATTGCTTCGCCAAACTCCTTACATTTTGAGCAAAGCCGCATATTTTTAGAGGCGGGCAAGCATGTTATTTGTGAAAAGCCGATTACAACAAAAGCCGAAGAATATTCCCGCCTTAAAGACCTTGCCGACCAAAAAGGCGTTATTTATATGGAAGCGATTATGTCCCGTTTGGCGCCTCACCATAAGGACGTGCATAATGCGGTGGCGCAAATAGGCAAAATTAAAAATGCTCGTTTTATATTTTACAAGCGTTCAACCCGTCTTGAAGCCTTGCTTAGAGGCGAAGATGTAAATATATTCAATATGGAATTACACACAGGCACACTTATGGATATAGGTGTTTACTGTGTGTGGGCGGCAATAGATTTTTTGGGTATGCCAAAAGGTATTTCGGCCACGGCCGAGTTTTATAAAACAGGTGCCGACTCCTCGGGTGTTGCCCTTTTTGATTACGGAGATTTCACCGCCGAACTTCTTTACAGCAAGTTTGAAGAGTCGCCTTTATTTAGTGAAATCACGGGTGAAAACGGCAAGGTGATTATAAAAGGCTGCAGTCAATACACCGATGTTTATCTTAACAATAATTTGGTGGTTGGTTTCGTGGATAGATTAGAGGTTATGGCGGGTGAAGCCAAGCGTTTTGCCGATTATATTTTAAGATATGATGATGCCGCAGGCGATTACGATTTATTATCAAAACAATGTTTACAGGTTCATACCTGTATGGATGCTATTAAAAAAAGTGCGGGGATAGTTTATGGAAAGCCGGAAAATTAAGGTTGCTATTATTGGCACGGGCAGAATTGCAAAAATCCATGTTATGAAATACAAAATGATGGATGATGTTGAGATTGTTGCCCTTGCCGACATAATCGACGGCAAGGCCGAAGCTTTTGCAAAGGAAAACGAACTTACAAATTGTCGTATTTATAATAGCGATGAGCAGTTGCTTCAAAACGAAAACCAACTTGATGCCGTTAGCATTTGCACCTATAACCAAGCCCACGCCTCTTGCGCTATAAACGCATTAAACGCAGGGGTTAATGTCTTGCTTGAAAAACCCTTTACTGTAACCACACAACAGGCGCTTGATATTATGCGTGCCGAAAAGAAATCGGGTAAAATTTTATCCATTGGATTCCAACCAAGAATGAGCGAAAATTTCCAAAAGATAAAGGAAATCGTAGATTCGGGCGAGCTTGGAAAAATATATTATATGCAGTCAGGCGGTGGCAGGCGCAGAGGTATCCCCGAGCGAGATGACTCATCTTTTCTCGAATATGATACAGCTGGCATTGGTGCTGTTGGAGATATAGGTTGTTATTCCATTGATTTGTTGCTTAACGCTGTTGGATATCCGAAGCCCCTCACCGTTTCGGGCTACACGGCTGACTTTTTCGGAAAAGACGAAGGTTATTATAAAGAGCATCCCGAATTTGCAAAACTTTTCAATGTTGATGATTTTGCGGCAGCATTTATAAGACTCGAAGGAGATATTATCCTTGATTTCCGTATTTCTTGGGCTATGCACATGGATACAAGCGGTGACGCCCTAATTCTCGGCACAAAAGGCGGTATTAAAATTCCGTCTACTGAATGTTGGAACGGTGATTTTGATAAGCCACTAAAGGTTTACAAAACGGTTGATGGCGAAACGCTCGAATACGAATTACCCCTTAAAGACAAAGAGGACCTTTTCTTTAAGAAAATACGAAGCTTTGTTGATGCAGTTAAAACAAATCAAAAAGCACCTGTGCCCTCTTCACAAATTCTTTATAACCAGGTAATTATTGACGGCATTGTAAAATCGGCCGAACTTCGCAAAGAAATACAACTTGATATACCCGAGATATAACAAAAAGCACTCACTTGAGTGCTTTTTATTTATTCAAATGATTTTATTTTCTTTATCCATTTGCCGCTTTTAAGTCTTATTAAACACCAAAAAGCCTTTAGGACCTGGTCAATTTTAAGTGAAAAATATATCCAAAATGCAGGAGCCTTAATAACAAATGCCACAAGTGCTCCCAAGGGAATACTCGCAACCCACAGGAATATATTATCGGCAAGCATTAGCATTTTAGTATCTCCGCCGCCACGAAGCACACCCTTTGTCATAATACTGTTTGTGGCTTGGAAAACAATAATTATGGCTATTGCCCACATAAGTTGACGGGCAATTTGCTGGGTTTCGGGGGTTAGGTTATATGCTTTTATAATCGGCACGCTTATAATCGTTAATATCGTTGCCGCTATCAGACCAAAAACTATACCAAGTCCCAAGAAGGCATAGCCCTGACGCTGTGCCTTTTCCTTTTCGCCCTGACCCAAGGTATAACCCGTAACAATTGCGCCGGCTTGAGAGAATCCCTGTATCATTACGCTGCTTAACTGTTGGGTAACTGTTGTTACGGCATTTGCCGCCACAAAACCACCACCGATATGACCGATTATTACGGCTACCGAGTTGTTGCCAAGCGCTAATATACCATCACTTATAAGCACGGGGATACTAACCCTTATATATTCTTTTGTAAGGTCACCGACAGGCTTAAACAAATCTTTTATGCGATATTTTATTTCCTTATCAATTAAGAAAATATATCCGCAAATCGCTAAAAATTCAAAAATACGGGCAATCAGTGTACCTACTGCCGCACCCGCAACCCCCATTTTAGGGGCTCCGAATTTACCGAATATAAAGATATAGTTAGCTCCTATATTTATAAAAAATGCCGCTATCGAGGTATAAAGCGGTATTTTTACCTGGCCGACATTTCGAAGCACAATAGTGCATGTCAAAGAAAGGCCAAGCAAAAAGTATGTAACTACGCTCCAATCAAGGTAGGTTATACCAAGATTTATAATATCGGTTTCGGTGGTGTATATCCGCATAATCTGGGCGGGAAACAAGAGTGTTCCCAAACAAAAAAGCACCGAAAGAGCAAGGCACAAGCGCAACATAATGGTTATAGTGCGTTTTAGGGAACTATTTTCCCCCATACCGTAATAGCGAGCCACAAGCACCGAGGCGCCCATACCTATACCCATACAAAAAATTTGAAAAATACTTATAAACTGGTTTGCCAAGGATACGGCCGACAGTTCCCGTTCGCCAACGGCGCCAATCATAACAGTATCCATAATATTTACACCCGTTGTGATAAGACCTTGAAGGGCAATAGGAATTGCAATTGCGGCTACCCTCTTATAAAAGGCGGCATCCTTAATAAATAATTTGTTCATCGTTTCACTTCCTACAAAGCATTATACCACCTTTGAGCGCTTTTTCCAAGAAAAAAATCAGCCGAGAAAAATCTTCTCGGCTGACCGATTATTCGGCTTTAATATAAGCATCAAAGCCTGCATCCTGCAGTCTTTTTTTCATTTTTTCGGCATTAGCCTTTACCTTGTAGGCCCCTACCTGAACACGATATAAAACCTCTTTGTTTTGCTTGTCGTTTTCTTCGGCAGGCAAAGGCTCAAGTCCTCCCTTTTCGACTATAGCCTCGGTGATGGCTTCGGCACATTTATTAGCGAAATCCTCGCTGAGGATAACCGGCACATCGGTTGCCGAGTCCATAAAGCCGCATTCGAGTAAAACTGCCGGCATTCTTGTAAGTCGGCACTCACCAAGGTCGGCACTGGCAAGTGGCTGTGCTCTATTACCTTTTAGTGAGGTTTTGGCTATCAGCTTGTTATATAACAGCTGTTGCCAATCTTTTGTATGTGAGTCCACCTTGATATATGTATAAGCGACTATACCGCCTCCGCTACCGCCGTTTATTCCTGCATTATGGTGAACCGAAATATAAATATCAGCGCCAAAATTATTGGCCTTTTTAGCGCGGTCGGCTACCGAAATATCGGTATTGCCGGTCGTATCGTCGATACGAAGAAGGCTATAACCGCTATAACCCTTAAGTTTTTCCTCTACCTTATCGCAAATACGGTTATTAAGCACCCATTCACGAGTTTCGTTAGGGTCGAGGCTCTTTAGACATCTTTTACCTGCAGTACCAAGATAATGGCCTGCATTTAGGGCTATTTTTAGCATACTATTCCTCCTTAAGTGACTTAAAAAATTCATCGGCACGCTTGGCCTTTTCGGTGAACGAATTATTATACCACCAAGATGAAATAATCGTTCCCACCGAAACCAGCGCCTCTACTAAAGACATTACTGTGTTTTCTTCTACATTTATCACCTGTATGCCAAATGCTTTAAGAACAAGATTAAGCACCACCAAAACGGTCATGATTGTGCGGACTATTGTCCATTTTGAAATTTTCATATATTATCTCCTTTTCCTCAATTACTTTTTGTAGGCCCTTTACCCTCTCCTCTAAAACAGGAATTCTAAGGGCAAAATTGTTATGCTTGTCAACCTTTTTTTCAAGTTGTTCAATGCGGTAGTTTATCAATTTTGTCGAGGTGATAATACCGCCAAAAGTGCCAAACATTGTTCCGAGCAAAGCTAATAAGGCAGAAATTATTCCTTCGCTCATTTTATCTCCTTTAATTTTTTAACTATATTTTCAGTTTGCTTTTTTTGAAGTTCCTCCTCGCCAAAAAGTGACGAATAAGAGAAAAAAGCAAAACCCTTGACATTATTTTCATAAAGTCTTTGTATTTGCCGTGCGATAATGTCGGTGTTTACGCCCCACTCAACATTATCAGGTTTTGAAGCGGTACCCGTCTTATAGTTGCCAAGACCTACATAGAGGTCGGCTTTTCTATCCCCTGCCATATCGAGCCATAATGTTAGCAAAGAATCAAAGGTGAATTTTTCTATCGGATATTCAAACCCAAAATAAAGTTGCGGCATTATGTAGTCGATATATTCCCCATCGAGCCAAGCCTCAACATCAGCATAAAGACTGTTATAGCATCTATCTATATCTGCGGCAGGGCTCACCCCAAAAAGCAAATTTGTATCCTTGGCTTTTACAGCGCAATATATCGCTTTAACAAGCCCCGATACATTTTGCCGCCGCCACTCAGCCAAATCAAGCGGCAGGGTGAGATTTTGTTTGTAGTTGCTGTACGAGGCTTCATCAAACTCGACATTTGCCGTTGGATAGAAATAGTCATCTATATGTATGCCGTCTATATCGTAGTTATCAAGTAATTCTCTTACCCCTTTAAGCACCAGCACCTGCACATCTTTTTCGGCAGGGTTTAGATATATTCCGTTATCCGTTATACAAACATTTATATCGTTATTGATATTTTCGTCCGCTCTCCAAATTCTTGCGGGACTGTTGTGCGGTAGCGAGTTTATATCGGTTGAAGAACTTGAAACACGATAAGGGTTTATCCAAGCGTGCACCGAAATTCCTCTTTGCCGAGCCGCCTTTATTGTGATTTCAAGGGGGTCACCCTCCACCGAAACCATACTTGTTGCCCTCGGGAATATTTCACTATTATAAATGGCATCACAAAAGGCTCTTGTATGCACAAAAACAGTGTTAATTCCTATGCTTTTGCATTTATCCAAGGCCAAACATATAGCCTTTTCAAAACCTTCTTCAGATTTTGCAAAGGCCGCTAACTCATAATAGGTTATCCAAACCGCCACAAGATTTTCTCGGTTTTTTTGCTCGGCCTTAGGCATAGTATCGCACGAACAAAACAAGAGTATAATTGCCAAAATAACTGCCGCTATACCTTTCAAATTGCCCTCTCCTTAACTGTTTAACTGACGATATTTACAGGTAATCCCTCTAAGAGATATAGGTCCGCTTGTTTTCATAACAAAGCCTATTCCCCTGCCTCGTACAAAGGGCATAATTCTATGCGGAGCCAATGAATTACCATCAATAATATTTATGTTCACACTCTTAAGCGTATCACCTTTATCGTTGATAAAATCGAGCAATAAATTTTGTTCTAATGTTGCAAAGATTAAAAGTTCTCTGAACTCTTTAATGTTGGGTGTATCTGCGGTGAAAATATCAGTTTTAATAAAGGAACTGATAGGAAGTTGTTCCTCAAAAATTGTGCCGTTTTCCAAGGTGGGATAGTTATCTATCAAACTGTTTTTGTCCATAAGGGCAACATAACAAATTTGTTCCTTGCGCATTTTTACAAGAAGAAAGACATTTTCTTGATGCAAGCCACAGGCTAAAACCTCCATTTTCTCTGGTAAGGTCCAATAAAACCACCCGGCATTATCGCTCGCACTTTTACTGTTAGAAAGTGTGCATCGGCTATAATCTAAAGCCCACACCTCATTATCCCAAAACAATAAATACCTATCCTCATAAGACACGGCAACCGCATTTAATAGGCTTTTTTGTTCTAATTTTGCAAGAATTTTTTGTGAAATTGAATATATGTTTGCGCCCGTTGTTTGATTAAAGCCTGCCAACACATAAATTTTATTATCGGTGTTTGCCCAAACAAGACGATTATCGCATAGCGCAATAGTTTTAGGCAAATTACACCCTATACTTGTGTGAAGCTGATATATTGTTGTTTTGCCGTTTGCGTTGCTTAAATAATGGATTTCTTTCCCCTTAAAAATAACAAGATTTTTACCCTGTGTTTTCAGAGCGGTTATTTTTCCCGTTATATCACCCACTGAATAATCTTGGCTTTCAGGAAAATAAAGCGGATTATTGTTGGCCCCTATTATCACACTTGATGGGAAAAAACTGCTGCCGAAAAGGCAAGGAACGTTTCCAAGGTCGCCTACTGAAAAATGTCCGCCGTTTAACATAGAAGAAATTTTACTTATGTTTTCAGGATTGTTTTTCTTAACTGTTATTTTAAGATTATTGGGCACACCCGCAAGATAGGGAGGAGTTAGGTTAATAAACTTAATTATTCCCTTTTTCCTTATCAGCTGCACCTTTACCTTTTCGCCGTTATAATCCACCTCACCCGAATATCCATCGGGGTCATCATCTACAATCCAAGTAAGCACCTTATCATAAAATACAGTAAGTTCTATTTTAACTGTATCATCGGTTGTGTAATCATAATCTTGATGAGGCAAATGATATACATCAGACTCATCATCAGTGGTATAGGTGCAATAATATGAGCCATTTAGCATATTTGGCGAATTTACAAATCGAGGCTCGGGCAAAACAAGCCCTGACTCGCTATAAAATGCGCCACGCCCATCGGTGTAATAATGTGGTACATACATATCATTTTCATTAAGTTTAATCCAACTGCTATAATCATCGCCCAATTCGTAAATTCGCAAATCATATTTTTTATTTACATCGGTTTCGGCCTGCATCCACACCGGAAAAAAAGCATAAACGCCGACGCCTTTTGTCTTTTGTCCTAAAAAAACCGTAACCGTTTTAGGATAATTAAATTCTCTTGAACTTGTGCGATTAAACTCTACAACACCACAAGGAATAAAGTTTCCGTTGGGATTTACCATAAAAAATCTATAATAAAGGTGCGACTGTTCGTCCGATTCCGAAATATACGCTAACTGTCTTACCAAACCCGCATATTCAATTTCGACACCCGTAAAATTCATCCTTGTATTTGTGATGCTTTTATCGGTATATGAAAAAAACACCTTTTTCGCATCACTGCGAATAGCAGGTCGGTTAACAAGCCTATCCCTTGACCACACAACATTACAGCAATCGCTTATTCCTATCTGTCCATCGTGATAGGTGTTGATGCCGCCCTTAAGATTTCCAACATCAAAACCCTTATAATCGATTTTTGAAAGTTTTGGATATTTCATAAGTCGGCCTCCTTATTGCATTATGTCAACCACACTTGACCTATGTGACTTTGCTTTTGTGCGCTTTTTATTATATATTTCGGCAAAAACTGCATGACGCTCGTTATCCCCTTCTATTAAGCACAAAAACATAGCAACACCATAGGGTAAGGCCTCACTTTGAGGTTCGGTAAGGCAAATTTCTTGGGACAAATTAGTGATTTCGCCCTTTTTATCGGTAAGGTCAAAAATCACTCGATTGATGGCCGATAGAACATTTTTCATATCATTGCCATCGTAAAGATTATCGGCCGCTGAAATATTGCGACCCAAAAGGTCACAAACATTGCGATAAATATCAATTCCCATCATTTCTAACTACCTCCGTTTCACTGATAAGTTCGTTGATGTTAGAAATAACGCCTCTCGGTAATCGCTTAAGATATTGAGCAACAGTAATAGCGCCCTTCGATAACAAATTATCAAGAATTTTTATCGTGTTTTCCTCGTTATTTGAATTGTTGAGGGAAACCTCGGCCTTTGCATTTATAAGCAAAGTGCGGTATTTATCGGCATCAAAATCGAAATACCAATCGCCATTTTCATCCCGAATTTTGATACGCCTTTTGCCGTACTGTGTTATCCAGAACTCAACCCATATACGAGAAATTTCCTCTAAAAAGGCATGATACCTACTTTCTAATACCACCAAAGGCAAACGGGCTGCGTTGCGAAGTTCCTTAATTGCCGAGGTGTTATCAGGATTAACATCGCCGAGTGCGGCATTATTGGCACCGCTTTGGGTAAGTGTGTTTTTAATAAGAGGGTCCACCATACCGTTAAAGGCATCACTTATATCGGGCGGAGTTACATATCTAACGGCATTATTAACATCCTCGCCACTGCCAAACACCTTTATAATTTGACCTGGGTCGTTGGTAATTTCGCCGTCTATCACATCGGCGTTTACAATCATTGTAGGCATACCGCCCATCATAGTTGACCATACGCCCGATGTTATCATACGGTTTATGGCTATTTGATTTGGGATAAGATATGTTATTTCACTGTCCCCATAGGGTGAATTTTCTCTTCTTTCCCAACAAAATTTGGCCATGGGATAAATCCTTACGCCTATATTAAAGGCATCTCTTATCAATGCATTGGCCACCACTTTTTGAGCCATTACCCTTACATTTCCGCCTTCATACTCTTTCCAAAGGCGTGTAAGAATTGTAACCTTGCCATCACTTTCTGGTTTTATTTCGGGACAAACCTCATTATATTTAAGCGCTTCCCTCACCGCCTCATCCAAGGTTACCCTGTTTGCAATAATTATGTAGGGTTGACTTTGAAGGTCAGGGTTATACGGGTCGCCAAAATAGACATTTTCGATATTAAGACTTTCGCACCTTATATCACCTTTGATGGCTACTGTTCGCTTATCGTCGGCATAAAGACCTGTAGGAATATCGCCATCCCAATAGGTATAAATGATACCTGTGCCGCTTATAAAGGCATTACGAAGCGCCTGTTCTGCCACGCTTTCAAACTTAACTCGCTCACTTGTTACCGACTGATAATCGTTAAGAGCCGACATTACAAGAGAGATTTCCTCATCATAAGAAAGTTCGCCCAAAGCCTCTCCGTTGGCAATAGAGCGCCTTGTATTTTTGATTTTTTGCTTCATTTCAATGGTATTGGGGACACCCTCAGCCGAATAGTAAATTTTAATCGGTCCCGATAATAAAACCGACATCTTATAGTCTCCTATACGCTTTATTACATTGTGGCGGACAAGAGGTCTATCGTTTCCGCATTTGGCGCCGTACCATTGGTCACCAATGAAAAATCTTTCATTGATTTTCGTTTGTTCATACAACCCTTTGGCGCCAATAGACGATTTGAAATTCATTCCGCTGCGCCATTCATTAAAAATTTGTTCAGGACTGTAATTCATTAAAACTTCCTCCTGTATTTAGGATTTTAAGATTACGGCAGGGGTGACCCTGCCGTAAAATTTTGCTTTGTTACTTGGAAACAGTTACGGTTACAACATCAGAGTTTAGACTCGCAATGCCATCAACAATAACCTTTACAAAGTAATGATATTTGCCCTCGGTAAGAGTCTCAGGAAGGTCATATTCAGTTGCGGTAGCGCCTGCTATTTTCATAGCATTTTCGCCATCCTCATCCGAAGAATACCACTGATATGTAACCTCGCCCTCGGCAGCGGCAGTAACAGTAAGACTTTCGTTTATGTTACCCTCGGTAACAGTCTTGTCTGTCGGCTGAGCCGAAATCTTAATTTCGGGAGAAAGCCAGGTCCAAATAGCATCAAGGCCGCTCTTTCTTACAAATACATCGTAGTAAATGCGGTAATCAAACTTGTATGCATCGGCATCCAAATTTTGCTCGGGTGTGAAGATACGCATCTTCTCGGTCTTTTTAACAAGATGAGCGCCCTTCTTGGGACATACGAGCATATAGATTTCCTTTGCATTGTCCATCGGCTTAAAGCCACCCGACAAGAAATTGTAAGCAGTTTTCATACGCTCGCTTACAACAGGAATAAGTGCCACGCCGTTGATTGATTTAACGGTGAGGTTAACTTCGCCCTGTTTGAAATCGCTTACGATAATTTGGCGTGAAATTTCGCCCGAATTATTAAGCTGTGCATAGAGTCGGCTATCAACAAAGGCAACTAATTCCTCATCAAAGCCAACCTCGGAGCGTACCTCGCCGATGAGTTTGCACAAAGCCTCGTAAGGCTTGTTAATATCACCGTCAATAGTATTAGCACGGGTCGCTGCAAGACCTGCAAGTTTTGAAAGAACATAAGCGTCACACTCAGGGATAACCTTTGTGCGTACATATTCGCCCAAAATTTGACCTGCAAGATTTGCAATACCTGTTTCGTCCATATCCTCACGGTCAATCTGCAAGGAACGGGCGCGGTCCATCTGCATGGTGTATGAAGCGTTAGATACTGTGATAGCGCCTCTTGTGAAGCCTGTGTCACGGTCGTAATCGGCAAGACCCTTGAAATTGATATCAGGGATAATAACCGTTTTAGCACCTACAAATTTGTTGCCGAAGCCATTGTCGGCAAAGAAGCCTGTTGCACTCTTTTGAGCAAAAAGCTTATCAAGTTCGTTTGAATAATTTGTTGCTGTTTCAATAGAATTTATTGACAAAATAATCTCTCCTTTTTATTTCCAGAGTCCTCTTATAAACTCTGCGTTTACGGGTGATACACCACCCGCATATTTGCTTTGCGAACCAAGACTTGAAGACTCAGCCTTTGCCTGCCTTAATAATGCGTTTTGCGCTTCGCGGTTTTGAGAGTGAGTATATCTTAAATACTCATCAAAAACATTTCCGCCTCTTGCTGTGGCTCTATTCAGCACCGCCTCGGGAATATCCTTTTCACTCTTGATTTCAGGACATTCGTGAAGTAATTCCTCAAGTCCTATAAGGCCATCGCCTTTTTCATTGTTTTCAAGCGACAAAATATGCTCAACGATTTCGTTGTTTCCTCCGCAGCTTTCGAGTAACTTCATTTTGTGGGCTGTGTTTGTGTTGTTCTCGATTGTGCTGATAAAATCTGAAATGTTTTGTCCGTTTCTTGCCGCAAGATTTCGAAGCCTTTTAATATCCTCGCTTAAGGTATCGTATTTCATACCCTTTTGAGCAAGAATTGCCGCCTCGCTTAAAGGTATTTCCCGCGTTTCTTTATTAAATTTTACGGGAACCTTTATCTCGGAAATCTCGTCGGACTGGGCAAGCGGTGTGGTAGCCTGTGCCTCAGTCACACCGTCGTTTTGAGTGGTATCTGGTAGCACCTGCTCTAAAATTTGTTGTGTTTGACTCATAATATCCTCCTTTATATTCAAGGCTTACGCCTGTTCGCTGCCATCATAATTTAGAAAATTGCGGTATTCTTCATCCATAAACCTGCAAATTTCCTTATTTGTGCAGTCCTTTTTTGATTTGTTAAGGGGTGCTTTGGCATAATGGTTTCCAAGCATTGTGCCGATTAGGAAAAAACTTACCCCTGTCATAACTATTGCAATAACTGTCATATTTGCCAGCCTCCTTTTAAGTCATTTTTACTAATGCCTAATCCTATTCCCTCTATGCCCTCCTTTGACCTTTCGGGATGAAAGCCCTTGACATCATAAAAGGCATATCGCATAGCATCCATAAGGTGATTGTCTTTATCTACGGGAATATTTTTACTTCCCTCACCCTTTTGCCAAATATACCCCGATATTTCTTTAAGGGTATTTTTGCAGTTGGGCTTTATGATGATTTTGTATTCGCAAAGTCCCATAATGCCATTGATTATGCTGTCCTTTCCTTTTACAGACGGGGTTATTCGGGTAATGCCCATTCTTCTTAAATCATCATTTGATTTAGGTTCGGCCGAATCGGCACGGATACGCTCTTTCGAAAAGCCTCGCCTTGTTATCTCCTCGGCAATTTCACTGTTGAGCATACGGCTTTTATAGAACTCATCATAAACATAGATGATTTTGTCGATTGGGTTTGCCATAAAGGCTATAAAGGCCGTAGGGTCGTTTGTATAGCCGTAATCAAGACCGAAAAAATGCCGCCATTTATAAAGTTCTTCTTTGGAGATTTCAACTTCACCCTCCTGCCAGTTTTCGAAAACCAAGCCCTCGGCGACACCCCACTCACCAAGTCCCGCCACACGATAACGGGAATAATGATTTTTTCTCATTTGCTCGAATATTTCTCGGTCGCTTTCATCTAAAAACTCGTTGCAAAGATAATTGGTGGTATAAGTACCTACATTGGAAAATTTTTTATCAAAAAATCGTTTTTTCAACCAATGCTTTTCACTCCAAGGGTTAAAGGTAAGGGTGGTTTGCTTAAAAAGAGGTTTTGGCAGCTTACCCCTTGGCACCGATAAATCGAGCTTTCCAAAATCCTCCTCCGATTCAATTTCAAAGGCCTCCTCCACCCACACAAAACAAAGGTAACCCTTATTTACTGTGGTAGAGGCAAGTTTTAACACATCGTCAAAGCCACGAAAGAGTATTTTTTGTCCCGTTGGCTTATACACCATCTCCATGGGTGATACTGTGTTCTGCCACAAATGTGCAACACCTAATTTCTCCTGAGCCCATTTAAGTTGAGCAAAGGTTGAATCTCGGTGGGTATTCATTACCGCCCTCACCACCAAAAGATTACTGCCCTCGTATTTCATAAGCCGATAGATAAAATTGAGTGCGGTAGTTGTAGATTTTTTAGAGCCCTTTCCTCCTTTTAATACTCGGTAGCGACGTTTGTCGTTTCAAAAGTCGTCGTAACCCGAGCCTATAATCTTGGAAATTTTAAGGCTTTGTATCATCGACAATGGTTACCACCCCCAAGTAGCTGCTGTCGGTGCCGTCCCCAATAATTGCGCGTAGTTCCTTTATTGCGCTTAGGTCTCCCGATGCCGCTTTTTTATAAAGTGCGGCTACCATTACCGCCTGTTTTGTAGGGCTGTTTATCTTAAACCCCAACTCCCTTAGCATTTGCTTTTCCTCTTCGTTTGCCTTTTGCAAAAGCAACACCTCGGTTATTTCTTTTAAGCTTTTCTTTTTCATAGCCGCCTCCTTGTATTTGCATTTTAACGCTTCACTTTGCGACATTCACCGACATCTTTTATAAATTTGCAAAAATTTTGATTTGTGGTATAATAACAATGAAAATGCGAAAGGAAGTTTTTTATGAAATATGTTTTAGCCTCGGCCTCACCCCGCCGAAAAGAACTTTTTTCACTTATAAACGAAAATTTTGTTTGTTGCCCTGCCGATATTGAGGAAATTATCCCCAATAATCTACCGGCCCGTTCAGCACCCGAGTTTCTTGCGGTGCAAAAGGCAAAGGCCGTAAGCGAACTATATAAGAGTGACCTTGTTATCGGCTGCGATACCGCCGTAATAGTAGATGATATAATACTCGGCAAGCCAAAGGATATACTTGATGCCGAAAATATGCTAAAATTGCTCTCGGGCAAGGAGCATTTTGTAATTACGGGCTGTGCCCTTATAAAAGACGGTGTGTCTATGAGTTTTAGCCAAACCACCTCGGTGAATTTCTACCCGCTTAGTGATGAAGACATAAAAAAATATCTGCAAACTAATGAGTTTGCAGATAAGGCTGGCGGATATGCAATTCAAGGCAAGGGCGGATTACTTATCCGTTGCATTGAGGGTGACTACTTTAATGTTGTGGGACTGCCCGTGGCAAGACTAAAAAGAGAAATAGATAAATTCCTTAAAATGATATAAAAAAGCAGTGAGTTCTCGCTCACTGCTTTTTATCTTATTTATTGTAACCGTTGGGGTTGTTCTTTTGCCAACGCCAAGTGTCAACACACATATCCTCAATTCCATATTGTGCTTGCCAACCGAGAATTTCGTAAGCCTTAGAAGCATCAGCGTAAACTTCGTCGGGGTCACCGGGGCGGCGGGGGTCAATAACAAAGGGTACATCAGCACCTGATGCCTTAACAAATGCATCGCGAAGCTGTAAAACACTGGTACCGTTACCTGTACCCAAGTTAAACTCATCACATTTTTGGTTCTTGAGTGCCCAATCTACTGCCTTAACGTGACCTGCCGCCAAATCACAAACATGAATATAATCGCGCACGCCTGTACCATCCACTGTATTGTAATCGTTGCCAAAAACGTGCAACTCACTTCTTCTGCCTACTGCCACTTGTGAAATATAAGGCATAAGGTTATTCGGAATACCCTTGGGGTCCTCACCAATAAGACCGCTTTGGTGTGCACCGATGGGATTAAAGTAACGCAAAATTGCAATACTCCAGGTGTTATCCGATACATAAAGGTCACGCAAAATTTCCTCAATAAAGAGTTTTGTTCTGCCATAAGGGTTGATAGCGCCAATCGGTGCGCCCTCCTTAAGAGGCATATCCTTTGAAAGACCGTAAACGGTAGCCGAAGAGGAGAAAACAATTCTCTTTACATCAAACTCTCGCATAACATCGAGCAATACCATAGTGCTGTTAAGGTTATTATCATAATACTCAAGCGGTTTTGCAACACTCTCGCCCACAGCCTTAAGACCAGCAAAGTGCACAACGGCTTCAATTTGGTTCTCCTTAAAGATTTTTACCATTGCCTCACGGTCACGCACGTCGTTCTCATAAAATTTAATGGGCTTACCAACTATTGTTTCAACCCTTTTAAGCGATTCGGGATTACTATTATCGAGGTTATCTACAACCACAACATCATAACCGCTTTTTATCATTTCGATGCAGGTATGGCTACCTATGTATCCTGCGCCGCCTGTTAACAAAACTGCCATAGAAATAACTCCTTTGTTAAAAAAATATTTTACTATATAATATATTAAATAAAAACATATAGTATTGTCAAGTGTGAATAAAAATATTTATTAAAAAATTTTTTCAATATTTTGTATCTGTTTTTATAGTTGGCCGTTTTTAGCCACCAATTATTGTGATTTGTAAATTTTGCCACTTTTTGACGGGACTTTACATTTTTTTATATTTTGTTATAATAATTAAATGAAAAATACAACTTACGAGGTTTTTATGAAATACATCATAAACATTGCCACATTCGGCAATACACACCCCCTTCCCGATGAGATTGTGGACAAACACATTAAACTCGCTTCAAGTAAACAGTTAAGGGTTATTTTATACGTTTTCCGCCATCTTTCATCGGTTCCTACCGCTGTCCAAATTGCTGAGGCAGTTGGTATAAGTGAATATGATGCAAATGATGCTCTTATTTATTGGATAGGGGCAGGTGTTTTGTCATCGGCAGAGCCTCAACCGGTTCCCCAAAAGGCAGAAGAGCCCAAGAAAGCCCGCAAGGTTCTTTCATCTGCTAGCAAACCTAGTCTTCGTGATGTAGGCAGGCGTGCAGGCGAGGATGAAAAATTCCGCCTTTTGCTAAATTTGGCCCAAGAAAAATTTGGACGACTGCTTAAGGACAACGAATCGGTTACACTGCTTTGGCTTTATGATGATGAGGGTATGGATACCTCCCTTATTCTTATGCTACTTGAATATTGCATTTCGCAAAACAAATGCACACTGTCCTATATTGAGCGCACTGCAGTGGACTGGCTTAATAATAACATATCAACCCTTGCCGATGCTGATAAATACATCACCCGTAAAACACAGGCAAAATCGGCTTGGAAGATAGTTGAAGCCGCATTTGGAATCGAAGATAGAATGCCAAGTTCCTCTGAACTTGAATTAAGTGAGTTATGGATTCTTGATTGGGGCTTTGATAAGGATATTTTGCGTAAGGCCTACGAGGTTTGCGTGGATACAAAATCCAAATTTATAATGTCTTATGTTAAGAAAATTCTTGAAGGTTGGCACAACCAAGGTTTTAAGAGCGCAAGTGATGTTGTTTTAGAAAAGCCAAAAGCAAAAAAGGATAATAAAAACAATATGGCAACCTATGATGCTGACCTAATTGAAGAAATACTAAAAAAAGGATACGGTAATAATTAAATGTCCAACAATACAAACTGCCTTAAGGCAGTAGAAATGATTTCCTCGGCATATAAAAAGCGTATGGCTGAATATGATGCGGCTTTATCAATTGTGAGGCGTGAGGTGCCCGTTTTGAGTGAGCTTGAAGCCCGTCTTGCAAAAAACGGCGCCAAAGCGGCCTTGGCGGCATTATCAGGCGATACCAATAGCCTTAAAGCGCTTCAAAGCGAGTCCCTTGAGCTTTTGGCACAAAAAAATGAAATAGTTAAATCGGCAGGTATAATAAAGCCTGAGCCTTGTTGTTCGATTTGTGGGGATACAGGCTATAAGGATGCCGCATACTGTAGCTGTGTAAAGGCCTTGGCCAAAGAGCTTACTATTAAGTCCTTAAGCCAAAATATGCCCATTGAAAACTGCCGTTTTGATACCTTTGATTTGAAATATTATCCCGACAAGCCAAATTCTGACGGTGTCGTGCCAAGAAAGGTTATGACCACTATTTTCAAAGCCGCAAAGGAATATTGCATCGGTTTCGGCAAAAACTCAAAAAGCCTTTTATTTATGGGCGGTGTAGGTCTTGGCAAAACCCATATTTCCCTTTCAATTGTTGCGGAAATTATCGAGAAGGGCTTTAATGTGGTTTACGGTACTGCTCAAAATATTTTTTCGGCAGTTGAAAAGGAGCATTTTTCATATAGCGGCGAAACACCTTATCTTGATAGCTTACTCTCCTCGGATCTTTTGGTAATTGATGACCTTGGCACCGAGTTTAGCACAACCTTTACCCAATCTGCATTTTATAACATTGTAAACACTCGTATATTAAGCGGGCTTCCCACAATTATAAACACCAATCTTTCCTTTAAGGAGCTTGAGGAACGATACACGCCCCGTATCACCTCACGTTTTATCGGCAGTTATGAAATGATTACATT
Organism: Acutalibacteraceae bacterium; assembly: GCA_045601525.1. Classification (GTDB taxonomy): domain Bacteria; phylum Bacillota; class Clostridia; order Oscillospirales; family Acutalibacteraceae; genus SIG565. The sequence continues at coordinate 17,712 of JAZRZR010000075.1, read as the reverse complement.
TTTGGGGAATGATATAAGACTCAAAAAAATGCTTGATAAAAAATAGTTTTATACATAAATTCGCCATATTACCCAAAAATATTTATGAGGTGATATTATGGAAAATTTTAAGGACTATTTTAATTCCTTGCCCAAGTTCGTTCAAGAAACCTTAAAGCAAAACGGTATGGACAATAAAAGCGAGGAAGAAATTCGTGCTGCGGCAGAAAATCTTATGTCAAAAAACGGTTGATACAATCAACCGTTTTATTTTGGAGGAAATATGATAAAAACCGTTTTATTTGACCTTGACCATACCCTGCTTGACAGGGCGGCTTGCATAAAAAACCAGCTCGATTCCCGCCCACGCTCATACTTTCCTTTTTGCGAGGAATATACCAACGAGCAAATTATAGAAAAGATTATAGAGCTTGAAAACCCATATATTTTTGTAGGACTAAAAATGGTTATTGAAGAGCTTAAAAAAAGCGGATACATAAAAAAAGAATATTTAGATATGCCGTTTGATGAATATTTTGATAAATTTATGCGAGAACCACTTAAAGAAAAGGTTGTTCCATTCCCCTTTGCCAAGGAAGTCTTGCTAAAACTTAAGGAAATGGGACTAAGGGTTGCCCTGCTTACAAACGGAGAAGAAGAAATACAGGGCGCAAAAATCAAATCAAGCGGACTTGAGGACTGTTTTGATGCCATTTTTATTAGTGACACCTATAAAGTACGAAAGCCTGACTACCGTCTTTTCGGAATAGTTTGTGAAGAAATGGGAGCAGAAATAACCGAAACGGCTTATGTGGGTGATAACCCCCTAAACGATATGCTGGGAGCCAATATGGCGGGGCTCATTCCCATTTGGGTGCGCACCTATGATAATTGGGTTTTCAACGATATAAAAAAGCCTGAGCTTACAGTAAAAACCGTAGCCGAGCTTCCCGAGCTTATAAAAAGATATAATAAAAATTAAAAGGAACGAGCAATCGTTCCTTTTAATTTTTATTTTGTGCGTTCTAATTTATAAACTGCGTTTTCATCAATATCGGTGGTGTCAACGCCACTAACAGCGTACTCACCGTTTATATAAAATGCCCAATAGGTTTGGTCAACATCATAATTAGCAAGCATTCCGTTTACCTTTTTGACATAAAGCCCATACGTACTGTTTTCACCCTCTATAAGATTTTGCTCTAAAAGCGCCTCACCAACAGTTGTTTTATCAGTTTTAATTATAAACTTTACACTTTTTTGCTCGGCTGCCACCTCAACTGTTACGGTTTTTGTGCCACTGCCTAGTGTTGTATCCTCTACATATTGGGCGCTATCCCATATGCCGCCATCTGCCTTTTGTGTGCCACAACCGCAAAGCAAGGTAAAGATAAGTAACAAACTAGTGGATACGCTAATAATTTTTTTCATAATGATTTCTCCTTTTTATAAAATGTTTTACAAAAGGATAAATAAAAGCACCCTTCCTAAAGGGTGCTTTTAGCATAAGCCATACCAAAAAACCGAATTCACATTCGGCTACACGCTACCCTTCATTTGCCCAAGAGTCTTTTATGCAGCAAGGCCGATAAGCATTCCGACTTAACTTAAAAAAGAATTACGGTAATGGCTGTTGCCACGGACTTTCACCGCGATTTCCTTATCCCCGAATAAAAATTACCCGACAACAAACTATGTTTGATGACCTGCTTTATTCTTTTGTGAATTTATTATATCACAATCATTTTGTCTCGGCAACAATTATTTCACCGATACAGTTTTTGTCCTCTACACCTATAATTTTAACCCTTTGGATAGTGCCGCACAAATCGTTTTGGCTTTGTACAAAAACACCCGTATAATTCTCGGTGTAGCCGAAATATTTGCCCTCTTGTTTTGTTTCAAACAAGACTTCAGCAGTTTTACCGATTTGGCTTTCTAAAAACTCTATTTCGGTTTTGTCAGTCAGAGCAATCATTCTCCTTGAACGCTCACTCTTTTGGGCATTTGTAACCTGATTTGGCATATTATAAGCCATTGTTCCCTTTCGGCGAGAATAGGCAAATATATGTGACCTTGCAAAACCTATCTTTTGAACAAAATTAAGGCTTTGTTCAAATTCTTCATTATCCTCACCTGCAAAGCCAACCATAATATCAGTGGTGATTGAGGGATTTTCAAATCTTTCCCTTATCCGCTTTACCAAATCATAATAAAATGCCGAATCATAATGGCGGTTCATACGCTTAAGTGTCTTATCCGAGCCCGATTGGAGAGACAAATGGAACTGTGGGCAAAACTTTTTGTTTTGCGACAGTGCATCGAGAGTTCCATCGGTAATAAGGTCGGGCTCAATAGAGCCTAAACGCACCCTCTTTATACCCTTCACACTTGATACGGCCTCAACCGCATCGGCTAATGTACTGTCGCTATCAACACCAAAGGAAGAAAGGTTTATCCCAACAAGCACAACCTCTAAAAAGCCTGCCTTTGCCAAAGCCTCGGCCTCGGCGCGAATTTCTTCAATCGGTTTTGAACGAATAGGACCTCGTGCGGTTGGAATTATACAATAGGTGCAGTATTTATCACAACCGTCCTGTATTTTCATAAAGGCACGGGTATGCTCCGAAAAGCCTTTAATCGACCTTGTATTAAAACACTCACCATTTTCGTGCTTGTTTACCTCGATTATTCTTTTTTTATTCTTTAGAAAATCATCTACAAGGCTATAAATTTTATCTAAATCGGTGTTACCAACAATAATGTCGGCGTCATCAATTTGGGCCGCGTCTTCTGGAAAGGCCTCGGCCATACAGCCCGTAAGAACTATAACTGCATTTTTATTTTTGGTGCGGAAACGGCGCACAGCTTGACGGGTTTTCCTATCCGACTCGGCAGTAACGGTGCAAGAATTTATTAAAAACACATCGCATTTTTGATTGTTGGGTACAACCTCAAAGCCTTTTTCAGCAAAAAGCTCCGACAAAACCTGTGTTTCATATTGATTAACCTTACAGCCCAAGGTGTAAAAAGAAATTTTTATGATTTTCAGTCCTTTTTAATGAATTTTTTTATAAAACAATTATAATGCTTTTTCTTTATATTTTCAACTTTCTTTTTGTTGACAACGCTTTATAATCCACTTATAATTAACATAAGAATAAGGAGGAATCCAAAATGCCCAACTATGAAAAAACCTTTATAAATCCTATTGCTTTACATAATTATCCCCACGGTTTGCGCCTTGATAAAGAGCCTGCCGAACAACGCCCGCATATTATTGAATATCGAGAGTTTGCCGATATTTCGGTGCTTTGGGATGATAATAAATGGTACGCATTTGGTTCCGGCGGTATGGTTTTTTGGACTGAGGACTATAAAAACTGGTATCGTCACGATGCAAAACTTACAACCGAGGAAATCGGCGCGCCCACTATTGCAAAATATAAAGACAAATATTATTGCACCGCCAACGGCACCAAGGTTTATGTTGCCGATTCTCCCTTGGGACCTTACGAGCCTATTGGTAATTTCAAACTGCCCAACGGTGAAAGCCTAATTGTTGCCGACCCGATGATTTTCCCCGATGATGACGGTAGAGTTTACCTTTATTACGGCTGTGGTATCGGCATACACGGTGTTGAGCTTGACCCTAATGACCTTACACAATTTTTATGCGAGCCAAAGTTTTTCTTTGCCCACAACACCAAGGAGCATCTTTGGGAGCGTATGGGCGCCGATAATGAGGACGGCTCTTTTTCTTGGGTTGAGGGCGGTTGGATGTTCAAGCGGGGCGACACCTACTATCTAACATACACCGCCCCTAACACCGAGTTCCCCACCTATGCAATGGGTGCTTATAAATCAAAATCGCCTATGGGACCTTGGGAGTATATGCAAACCTCTCCCTTTATCACAAAACGCCACGGCACCTTTAAGGGTGCAGGTCACGGCAGTATAGCAAAGGGACCGAACGACACTGTTTGGACATTCTACACAGGTGTTATCGCTTATGCAACCTTTGTTGAAAGATTTGTTGGTATGCAGCCGCTTGGCTTTGATGAGAACGGCGATATTATTCCGACTGTTGCCGATGATAATCCCCAATGGCTACCCGGTGTTAAGGAAAATCCTCATTTAGATAACAATGCCGGCCTTGTTCCTATGACACATTTTAGAACCTACACAGTATCGAGTGAGGCGCCCGGTCGCACAGGTATTTATGCGCTTGATGAAAGCGCTCTTTCTTGGTGGCAACCTGCAAGCGATGATAAAGAGCCTACCCTTACTGTTGATACCATCATTTACAAGGGCAAACCCGAAATGATGGCCTATGCGGCGCGCATTGCTTGGCGCTATGTAGGTATGAATGTTTTACAGGGCAAACTACCTGTGCCGATTAAGTACAAGATTGAGGTTTTAGACCTAAATGACAACTGGGTTTGTGTGCTTGATAAAACAAACAATACCGATGACCTTTATTTTGATTATCAAATTTTGAAGCCTACGTATGCTAAAAAGGTCCGCCTTGTAATCACCGATAAAGGCCCCTTTGATATCGGTGTAATCGACTTTTCGGTTTACGGCAAATGGGAGCCCTCAAAATAAATAACAACCAAAATCCCCCAACGAAAATTTCGTTGGGGGATTTTTTGCAAAGTACGAATTTTGGGACAGAGAAAAATTTATAATAAATTTGTAAAAAGGGTATTGACAAATCAAAACCCTTGATATATAATAAAATTACGGAAACCGAACAAATGTTCGATAAGGAGAAAAGTTATGAGTACACTACATATTTTCCAAACAATATTCGAGATTTTAGCAGTAGGCTTTGTTATTTGGGGCATTTTTAACGAACAGCGTTTAGTTGCCTTTGAGAAAAGAATTAAGGCGGCTATTCAAAGAAAAAAGTTAAGGCTCATAAAGGAAAACGAAGCACTTAACCGCCACTGCGCATAACAACTATTAAAACACTTCTTTTAATTCCTTTCTTTTTTATAACAAAACTCCCTATGGGTTACCATAGGGAGTTTTGTTGTTTGTTATTATTTTCAAATATTAAATTTTTTCAACGCCGATTGTGAGCGCCTCTCCGTTGATATCCCAATCCTTAATAAATCCATTGGGGGTATCGGCAACAAGGGAATCGGCAAGGGTGTCCCCTGCTATATCATCCTTATAAGCAAGCGCTATATCAATCGCCTTTTGGCTACCTGAAACTGTAATTGCGATATGGTCCATTACATTAAAGCCGGCATCCTTACGCATGGTTTGCACCTTACTTACGATTTCGCGAACAATACCCTCGGCGATAAGTTCATCGGTGAGTGTTGTATCAATAGCAACCGTAATGCCCTTATCGGTGAGTGCAAAGAAGCCCTCTTTTTGTTTTGTTTCGATAAGCAAATCTTCAACCGATAAAACAACTGTGCCTGAAGCGAGTTCAAAGGTGAGAGCGCCATCGGCATCCAATTTTTGTTTAGCTGATGAATCAAGAGCCGAAAGAGCAACTCTGATTTCGCCTAACTGTTTGCCGTATTTAGGACCAACAGTTTTAAGTTGAGGCTTAAACTCATACTCAACAAAACCATCAACACTATTTGAGAACTCAACATTTTTGATATTAAGTTCATCGCGAATAATTGAAAGATAAACCTCATCAAGCGGCTCATCAAGTTTTACATACATACAGCTTAAGGGCTGACGGTTTTTACGGTTAGAGCCGTTTCTTGCCGCACGACCAAGCACAACAATTTCGAGCACCTTATCCATATTGCTTTCAAGCGCTGTATCAATATATCTTTCCTCAACCTCGGGGTACATACACAAATGAACACTTTCGGGAGCCGATTTATCAATATTGCAAACCAAATTTCGATAAATGTTTTCGGCCATAAAGGGTATCATCGGTGCCGCTGCCTTTGCAATATTTACAAGGGAGGTATAAAGTGTCATATAGGCTGCAATCTTATCATCGGTAAGGTCTTGCACCCAATATCTTTCTCTGCCGCGGCGAACATACCAGTTACTGAGTTCATCAACAAATTCTTGCAAAGCACGGGCGGCTTCAGGAATACGGTAATTAGCAAGGTTGTTATCAACCGCCTTAACCGTTGAATTAAGTTTTGATAATACCCACTTATCCATAACTGTAAGTTTACAATCATCAAGATTATATTTTGTGGGGTCAAATTTATCAATATCGGCATAAAGCACATAGAAAGCATAGGTGTTCCAAAGTGTGCCCATAAACTTGCGTTGACCTTCAACTACGGCTTTACCGTGGAAACGGTTAGGAAGCCAAGGTGCCGAGTTAGTATAGAAATACCAACGGATAGCATCGGCGCCATAAGTCTTAAGTGCATCAAACGGGTCAACCGCATTGCCCTTTGATTTACTCATTTTTTGGCCGTTTTCATCCTGTACATGACCTAAAACGATAACATTCTTAAAGGGCGCCTTATCGAAAATAAGGGTTGAAATGGCAAGAAGTGAATAGAACCAGCCTCTCGTTTGGTCGACAGCCTCAGAAATAAAGTCTGCCGGGAATTGTGCCTCAAACAAGTCCTTATTCTCAAAGGGATAGTGGTGCTGTGCAAAGGGCATTGAGCCCGAATCAAACCAACAGTCAATAACCTCGGGAACGCGTGTCATTTGCTTGCCGCACTTTTCACACTTAATGGTAACCGCATCGATATATGGGCGGTGAAGCTCTATATCGTCAGGACAGTTATCCGACATTTGCTTTAATTCCTCAATACTGCCGATTGAGTGCAAATGACCGCACTCGCACTGCCAAATATTAAGGGGTGTACCCCAATATCTATTACGTGAAATACCCCAATCTTGAACATTTTCGAGCCAATCGCCAAAACGACCTTTACCAATGCTCTCGGGTATCCAGTTTATTGTGTTGTTATTCTTTATAAGGTTATCCTTAACGGCGGTCATTTTGATAAACCAAGATTCACGGGCATAGTAGATAAGAGGTGTGTCGCAACGCCAGCAGAAAGGATAATCGTGCTCAAATTTAGGAGCATCGAAAAGAAGTCCCTTCGCATCTAAATCTTTAAGCACCAAGGGGTCGGCATCCTTAACAAAGGTGCCAAAGTAGGGTGTTTCTTTTGTGAGCTCACCCTTTCCGTCAACAAATTGAACGAAAGGTAGGTCATACTTGCGGCCTACATTAGCATCATCCTCACCGAAAGCGGGGGCTATATGAACGATGCCTGTACCGTCTGACATTGTAACATAGTTATCGCAAGTGATGTAGAAGCCTTTTTTGTTTTGCTTATCACAAACAGGCTTTACGAAATCGAAAAGCGGCTCATATTCCTTGCCCTCAAGAGCCTTGCCTTCGAATTTTTCAAGAATTTCGTAGGCCTTTTCACCCTCTTCGGCCAATTTACCAAGCACCTTATCGAGAAGTGCCTCGGCCATATAGTAGGTGTAACCGTCTTTTGCCGTTACCTTACAATAGGTATCTTGGGGGTTTACACAAAGAGCAACGTTTGAAGGAAGAGTCCAAGGTGTAGTTGTCCAAGCAAGGAAATAGGCATCTTCTCCTACCACCTTAAAGCGAACAACCGCCGAACGCTCCTTAACATTTTTATAGCCTTGAGCAACCTCGTGAGAAGAAAGAGGCGTTCCGCAACGAGGACAATAAGGCACAATCTTAAAGCCCTTATATAAAAGGCCCTTATCGAATATTTGCTTTAGCGCCCACCATTCCGATTCAATAAAATCGTTATGATAGGTAACATAAGGGTCATCCATATCGGCCCAGAAGCCAACTGTGCGTGAGAAATCCTCCCACATACCCTTATACTTCCAAACGCTTTCCTTACAATGCTCTATAAAAGGCTCAAGTCCGTATTTCTCAATCTGCTCCTTGCCATCAAGACCGAGCATCTTTTCAACCTCAAGCTCAACGGGTAAGCCGTGGGTATCCCAACCCGCCTTTCTTGGCACCATACAATTTTTCATGGTGCGATAACGAGGAATCATATCCTTGATAACACGGGTAAGCACATGGCCGATATGCGGCTTGCCGTTTGCGGTTGGTGGACCGTCATAAAATACATAGGGCTCGCCATCAGCACGGGCTTCGATACTCTTTTCGAATATCTTTTGCTCAACCCAAAATTTTTCAATCTTTTTTTCTTCCTCAACAAAATTTAAGTTGGGTGAAATCTTGTCGTACATAAAAAACCTCCAAAAAAATAAGCCATCGTCCATAACAGGACGAAGGCACAACTTCGCAACCACCTATTACTATAGACCAACATCTACATTTCCTTTAACGGCGAACACCGGCAAGGCTTACTGTTTTCAGCCCGCAACTCCAAAGTGATTTTCACAACATTTTACTGATATCGGACTTGCACCCTCCCCGACTCGCTAAAAAACTTCAAATGCCGCTACTCTCTTTTTCACAGTCTTTATTTACTAAAATATAATATCACACTTTTATTTTAATTGCAACCGAAATTTAATAAGACAATCCCCATTTTGCATATTATTCTAAAAAAAGATAATCGAGGGGATATTTTTGATTTGGCAATTTATATGTAAAATCGCATCAGAACTATTTTTTTTAGCGCTTAATGTAACACCGTTTTCTTCATTTCCGCCGGCACTTAGTGCTAAAGAGGAAGCCGAACTGCTTAAAAAAAGCGCCGAGGGTGATACTAAGGCACGGGATAAACTTATTGAACACAACCTGCGCCTTGTAGCCCATATAGTTAAAAAATACTATGCAACACCGAGCGAACAGGAGGACCTAATCTCAATCGGCACGATAGGATTAATAAAAGGAATTTCGACCTTTAAGGCCGATAAAGGCATACGGCTTGCAACCTATGCCGCAAGGTGTATAGACAACGAAATCCTTATGCATTTCAGAGCCCTTAAGAAAAGTTCGCACGACCTTTATATAAGCGACCCCATTGACACCGACAAGGATGGCAACACCCTAACCCTTATTGATATTGTGTCGGATGACCTTGATATAACCGATGAAATAGATAAGAAAATTAAGCTTGAACGCCTTAAAGAAATAATAAACGATGCACTCGACCCACGAGAAAAAACCATAATTTGTTATAGGTTTGGACTTGGCGGTGTGCCCGAACTTACCCAACGAGAAATTGCGGCTAAACTCGGCATTTCCCGTTCTTACGCATCACGAATAGAAAAGGCGGCACTCGAAAAGTTGAGAAGTTTTTTCTAACCGATATATGTAAATCTTTTTATTTCTTGTCCGTCCCTAATAACAGTTTCATTCCACATAGACTTAGGGCGCACCCATACCGAGCCATCATAAAGGGCCTTATATACCACCATTTCCTCAAGGGTTTCGCTCTGCTTGGCTATTGCAATAACCTCATACTCATTACCCTTAAAATGCCTATATTTTCCAAGTTTTATTTCACTAATACGATACCTCAAATCTAAAAGCCCCGAAAATTCGGGGCTTTTGTTTTATTTAGAAAATTCGTACATAGCACGATATGCCATATATACATCAAGCTTTGCGGTTGTTTCAAATGGTGCATGCATTGAAAGAACGGGAACACCCAAATCTACAACATCAACACCAAGGTTAGCGATATACATAGCTACAGTACCGCCGCCGCCGATATCAACCTTGCCAAGCTCTCCGGTTTGCCAAATAACACCTGCTTTATCAAGAAGATTGCGAACATATCCCATATATTCTGCCGAAGCATCGGATGTGCCACCCTTACCACGACTTCCCGTATATTTGGTAATTACCGCACCATAATTTAAGAATGCGGCATTTCTATGCTCTACAACATCTTGGAATGTGGGGTCAGCCCCTGCGTTAACATCGGCCGAAAGGCATTTTGCATTACGCAAAGCGACCGAATAGTCAACACCCTGTGCATTTGCAATATCCATATAAAGATACTTGATAAAGGCCGAATTTAATCCTGTGTTACCATCGGAGCCTGTTTCTTCTTTATCGGCAAGAATGGCAAATACTGTTTTCTCGGGATTTTCAATATCTATTGCCGCCATAATTGCGGGATATGCGCAAACCCTGTCATCTTGACCATAGGCGCCTATCATTGAACGGTCAAAACCAATATCGGTTGCCTTATAAGCCGGCACACATTCAAGTTCTGCCGACACAAAATCTCTCTCGGTAATTCCATATTTTTCGTTAAGAATTTTAAGAATATTAAGTTTAACAAGTTCGCTACCCTCATCACTTCTAAAAGGATAACTGCCAACAAGAATATTAAGTTCCTCACCCTTAATGCCCTCGTTTAAGGTGCGCTTATATTGCTCGGTAGCAAGGTGGGGCAACAAATCGTTAACAACAAAACGAGGCTCTCCCTCATTTTCACCGATTGAAACCTCTATAGATGAGTTATCATTTTTAACAATTACGCCGTGAAGTGCCAAGGGCACTGCAGTCCATTGATATTTCTTAATACCACCGTAGTAATGTGTTTTGAAAAGAGCAAGCTCAATTTCTTCGTAAAGAGGATTGGGCTTTAGGTCAAGACGGGGTGAATCTATATGGGCAGCCACAATATTAGACCCAACATCAACTGTTTCCTTGCCCACTACAACAAGAGCTAATGCCTTGCCGCGATTATTTACATAGTATTTTTCGCCTGCATTATATTTTTTGCCCTTAACATACTCGCTAAAGCCATTGGCCTTTGCAAGTTTTATGGCCTCACTCACTGCCTCGCGCTCGGTTTTTGCATTATCAAGGAACTTTTTATAGCCTTCGCAAAAGTCTTCGGCCTTTTTAATAACGGCCTCATCACATTTAAGAACACCGTTTTTACGATTATTAAAAAGTGCTTCCTTTAATGCTTTAGCATTATTTTCAATCATTTTTGCTACCTCCAAGTATAGATTTAAGCAACCCTTCAAATTTAGATTTTAATTCATCAATTGTGGTTTCATTATAAATTACAAAATCGCAATTCTCAACATAAAAATCATCGCTTTTTTCGGCCGATAAGCGCAAGTCTGCCGCCTTGCTTTCTAAGCCGTCACGAGAAATTATTCTTTCAAGCCTTTTTTTCTTATCAGCTAACACACCGATAGTTGCATTGCACAGTTTATCGGCGCCGCTCTCAAAAAGAGTTGGCGCATCAAGTATTATTTTATCACTATCGCTATTATCAATTATGGCCTTTATTTCCTCTATTATTACAGGCAAAACGGTTTGGTTTAAGAGCATCGTGTTTTCCTTACTGCTGAAGGCTTTTTGAGCTAAGGCTGCACGGTTTATCTTACCGTCCTTAATAATTTCCTTAGAAAAAACACCTGCTAACAACTCAGCCATTTCTCTTTTCTCATATAGAGAATGAACAACCTCATCACAGTTTATTACAAAAAAACCCATTTCGATAGCCTTTTCATATAGGGTTGTTTTGCCCGAGCCCGATTGCCCTGTAAGTCCTATTATAAATTTCATAGTTTTATCACCTTAAAGGCGGCGGCGCGGATAAGCCTGTTGTAAACCGCAAGCCCTACACCATTTTTTTCAGGTGCGTGAACATAAGCCGCTTTATAATTCTTATTATCTATTTGGCGAAGAAGAGAGAAAATTTTTCTTGTTAAACTCTTTTCGTTTTTTCGGCTTCCGTAAACCAAAAAATCTATTTTTATATCGCTATCCTCATCAAAACAAATAGCGACACTATCATTTTTTTCATTTACAAAATCAGCAAATTCATTTGCGCTTCCCTCGACCAAGAAAACCTCGGTTTTGGGAGAATAATGCTTATATTTCATACCGGGTGATGCAGCCTTTTGTCCCTTGGCCAAATCATTAAGAACGGCGCTATCAACCTCGATATTCGGGATTACCTCTCTTAATTGCTCAAGCGTAACCGCTCCCGGCCTTAAAAGGCGTGGCGGATTGGTTGCAAGGGTAATAACAGTAGATTCAAGCCCTATTTCCGATTCTTCCGCCATCACAACCGCATCAATTTTGCCATCAAGGTCATCTAACACATGCTTATAGGAAGTAGCACTCGGGTATCCCGAAACATTAGCCGAGGGTGCCGCCAAAGCAACACCGCTTTGCTTGATTATTTCCCTGGCTATTGGGTTTGATGGCATTCTAACGGCAACTGTATCAAGACCTCTGCTGACACTATCGCAAACGCTCTCCCCTTTTTGAAGCACCATTGTTAAGGGACCCGGCCAAAACCTTTCGGCGCAATCATAGGCGAGTTTGGGTATCTCCCTTGTTATTTTCTCAAGCTCATCACTTTCCGAAATATGTACTATTAAGGGGTTGTCTTGCGGTCTTCCCTTTGCAAGAAAGACATTTTTTATTGCCTCATCGTTATCGGCTGCTGCGGCAAGACCATAAACAGTTTCGGTAGGTATAGCAACAACACCGCCGTTTTTAATAATTTCGGCAGCTTTGCTAATGGCTATGCTTTTTTGTGTTATTGCATCCAACCTTAAAGTTTTCATTTACTGTTCATCAGCCTTTAACATCTCGGCTCGATAATGAGTTACAAGTGCATCAACAATCTCATCAATATCGCCGTTTAATATTTGTTCAATTCTATAAAGAGTAAGACCTATTCTATGGTCGGTAACACGGCCTTGAGGATAGTTATAGGTTCTGATACGCTCACTGCGGTCACCCGTACCTACCTGTGCCTTACGGTCGGACGCAATAGCATCGTTTTGTTGCTGTTGCATCATTTCATAAAGGCGTGAGCGCAAAACCTTCATAGCCTTATCCTTATTTTTATGTTGGCTACGTTCATCCTGACACTCAACCACAACACCTGTGGGCAAGTGGGTAATACGAATAGCCGACTCGGTCTTATTAACGTGCTGACCGCCTGCACCTCCCGCACGATAGGTGTCGATTTGCAAATCGGCAGGATTTATATCAATTTCAACATCCTCGGCCTCGGGTAATACTGCAACCGTTACCGTTGAGGTGTGAATTCTACCTTGAGTTTCGGTTTCGGGCACACGCTGAACACGGTGAACTCCGCTTTCATACTTAAAGCGAGAATATGCACCCTCACCCTCTATCATAAAGCTAACCTCTTTATAACCGCCAAGCTCAGTTTCGTTGGCAGATATTATCTCGGTTTTCCAACGGCGGCTCTCGGCATACATCGAGTACATACGCATCAAAACGCCGGCAAAAAGTGCCGCCTCCTCGCCGCCTGCACCGCCACGGATTTCAACGATAACGTTGCGGTCATCATTTTCATCCTTGGGCAAAAGCAAAATCTTAAGCTCTTCCTTAATAACCTCTAAATTCTGCTTTGCGGTTTCATATTCCTCCTCAACAAGCTCCTTGAAATCTTTATCAAGACCGCCCTCGTCGAGCAACTGCTTTGCCTCGCTTTCGGCCTGTTTGTTTGCAGTATATTCCCTGTATTTATCAACCAAGGGGTTTAACTGCTTATATTCCTTCATTAACTTTTTATAACTTTCGTTATCGCTTACGACCTGAGGGTCTAAGAGTAAATTCCCAATCTCCTCAAACCTTGCTTCTACTGCATTGAGTTTATCGAACATTATATTTGCCTTTCTGTAATAACCTTTTTGATATTTTTTTCACATTTAGTGCGGGGCAGCATAATCTCGTGACCACAGCCATCGCACTTAATCTTAAAATCGATGCCTATACGAAGTACACTGAATGTTGTGGCTCCACAAGGATGCTTCTTCTTCATAAGCAGCTTATCTCCGACCTTTATGTCCACGGCATACCCCTCCAATTTATATTTATATTATTATACCCTAAAATGTCTCTAAAGGCAATATTTTCTTGCTATATTAAGTAATAAATGATAAAATAAACTATAGTGATAAGGGGGAAATTGATTTTGGCTGATTTAATTAGATTTATCCATACTGCCGATATCCATTTAGGCGCTCAGTTCGCCTTTCTTAATTCGACAAAGCGACAAATTCGTAAAACCGAATTAATGCTCTGCTGTGAGCGTATTTTTTCGCTTTGCAAGGCTAATAGTATAAAACTTTTATTGCTCCCAGGCGATATTTTTGAAAACAATGCTTTGGATGAAACCATAGCTTTATCTTTTTTGCGTCTTGTTGAACAAACCCCCGATACAACCGTTGTTTTTGCGGCAGGAAATCACGACCCCCTGACCGCCGATTCTCCCTTTCTAAATCTCCCTCTGCCCCAAAATCTTATTGTTTTTGGCACAGAGGACGAGGTTATTACACTCGAAGAACTAAAGGTAAGACTTTACGGTAGGTCATTCAAGAGCGTATATATGGCAAACTGTCCCTTTAGTTTGGTGCCCGAAAATAACGAATATATAAACATTTTATTGCTTCACGGCAATCTCGGAGCCGATATTTCGGACAATTATAATCCCATCTCAAAGGATTTTATTAGAAATTCGGGAATGGACTATGTGGCTTTAGGTCACGTGCACACTTTTTCGGGGCTACAAAAAGAGGGCAGTGTTTTTTACGCATATTCAGGCTGTCCCGAGCCCCACGGCTTTGATGAGGCGGGAACTTGCGGTATAATTTGCGGTGAAATCGGCAGTGGCTTTTGCAATGCCCATCTTGTGAGAACCGCTATACGTGAGCATTGTGTCTTGGACATTGATGTGTCTCCGGCTCAAAATAACACCGATATTTGCGATATTATTTATCGCACCGTCTTGGAAAAATACAAAGATAACACCGATAAAAATTTATATAAAATTAGTCTTGTAGGCGAGGTGTCGGATGAGTTTACTATCAACACGGCCGAAATTGTCCGCCGCCTTGAAGAGCGCTTATTCTTTATAAAGATTAAAGACCGCACCGAGCCTAAAATAGACCTTGCTTTATTATCAAAAGAGGCTACTCTTCGTGGCTTGTATGTAAAACAAATGCTCCAAAAGGCAGAGCTTGAACCACAAAATAAAGAAAAAATTAAAAAGGCTATATTTATTGGCCTTAAAGCCTTCAAAAGCGAGGTGAAGTACCGTGAAAATTAATAAGCTTTACATTTCATCCTTTGGAAAGCTAAAGGATAAAACGGTTGATTTTTCAAACGGCTTTAACCTAATCTATGGCGAAAACGAGCAAGGCAAAACCACCCTTATGGAATTTATAAAAATGATGTTTTACGGAAGTAAGGGCCGTGGCAACGAAATTTGCAAAAACACAAGGGTTAAGTACAAGCCTTGGGATAACTCAATAATGTCGGGTAAGATTTATTTCGAATTTCAAAATAAAAATTACTGTCTCGAAAGGGTTTTCGGCACCTCAAACGCCACCGATACCATAACCCTTACCGATACCGACACAGGCACTATTCAAAAGCTATCCAACAAGGAAGTGCTTGGTGAAAAGATTTTCGGGCTTGGCTTTGATGCCTTTGAAAAAACCATCTTCATAAACAATTTACTTTCCTTTGAGGATAACAACGAGGCTGACGGCGAGATTAACTCAAAACTTTCAAACCTCACCTCTACCGCCGATGAAAATGTTTCCTTTGAAACGGTGCAAAACCGCATCACCGCTGCCATGGATGCTATTAAAACACCCAAAAGGCGTGGCGGCTCGATAGCAAAGCTCGAAAACATGCTTGAAGAATTAAAAGCAACCAGAAACCTTATTATTGAGCAAAATGCCAAGCGCGATGCCTTAAACGAGGAAATTGCGATTAAACAAGCCTCACTTGATGAGCTGCAAAAAAGCAAAAAAGAATGCTTTGAACAAATCAAGTTTGCCGAAAAGAGCGAAAAGGTTGAAAAGCTACAAAAATTTGTAGAGGCCGCCGACCAATATGAGAAAATCGAAGCCCAACTGCTTGACCAAAAAGGGAATTTAATAACTAAAGAATTTCTTGATAGCGCAAGGGAGCAGATAGCGACACTTCAAACAAAAGAAGCCCGCCTTGCCGATAAAGAAAAAGAGGTTAACATCGCCGTATCGGCAGTAGCTTCTATCGAAAATGCTCTTAAAGGTGGCAACAAAAATGATATTGCCGCACTTAAAAACAGTAAAATCTCTCAAACCGAGGCACTTTCTAATCTTCAAAAACGCACGGCCGATATTTCTATCGAGCTCTACAAACTAGAAAATCAAAAGAAATCCTCTCTTTCTCTTCCCCTTTTGATTATCGGCGTTTTACTTTTCGCATTTGGTGCCTTCACAGCGCTTCTTTTAGAAGCCCCGATTATGTGGGCGGTAAGCGGTTTAGCTGTTATACTAACGGTAATTTCGTTCTTTGCTGCGCCTAAAAAGTCTACGGGCGAAATCAATACACTAAAAGCAGAGTTAGACCAAAAGGAGCAAAAGATTTCAGATATAACAAAAACTATAACCGCAATTGATGAGCAACTAAATGCTCTTGCAGTTAGTGAGAAAACCGAGCAAAGCCTACTTGAAACAAGACGAAGCGAGGCCATTGAAAGACAAACGGCACTATTAGGACTTAAGGAAGAATTTCTTAAAAGCACCAACGAGACTTTAATCTTCTTCTCACAGTTTAAGCCCATCAAGAATATAGAGGAAGCAAAAGAGGCCATCGATGTTGCACAAAGGTTATTTGCCGAGCTTGAAAAACTGCGAATTGAGGCTCAATATGCTGCCGCCGCAGCCAATTGCAAGACATTATCCGAAGCCAAGGAAAAACTTTCGCTTATAGGCAGGGCCACCCCTAAAACCGATAAATCTCTCTCCGAGCTTCAAGAACAGCTAAGACTACAAAATGATGCTGTAAACCAATTATCCTTAGAGCTTACTGCACTTAAAACGCAGGCTCGTACCGAATTTTCCTCACTGAAAACAATCAGCGAAATAAATAGCGAGATTGATGAGCTAACTGAGGAGTATAACGAGCAAAACGAATATTTCGAGTGCCTTAAGTTAGCAAGCGAGGGGCTTGCCGATGCTTTTGGCCTTATGCGCCGAGATTTCGGCTCGGTTATAGAGAAAAGGGCTATTGAACTTTTTTCCGAGCTTACCAATCAAAAATACACCGATATCACAGTTTCCAAAAACTTCGATATGCGGCTTACCGGTAACGACACGCTTTCCTCAAAGGAAATCGAATATTTAAGCCGCGGCGCCTTTGACCAAGCATATTTCTCCTTGCGCCTTGCACTTTCCGAACTTATGTCGCAAAGTGATGGCAGTTTACCGATTTTGCTTGATGATGTCTTTTCTCAATATGATGATAAAAGGCTCGAAACAGCAATAAAATTCTTATCATCTTACGCAAAGGAAAATCAGGTAATTTTCTTCACCTGTCATAAACAACTTGAAGAACTTTCAAAACAACAAAACGCGAACATCATAAAACTATAAAAAGAACACCAAGCATCAGCTTGGTGTTCTTTTTTAATCATAATCTCGCCAAAAATTTCTTAACTGTTGTTCATAAAGTTCTTGCTCTAAAATATAACTCATTCCGTGCTCGGCACCCGGAACCACAAAAAGTCTTTTGGGTGCGGCACAAGCCTTGTAGTTTTCATAGGTCATACTAACAGGCACAAAGCTGTCATCTGTGCCGTGAACAAATAAAACGGGCACCTTGCAAGACTTTAGCGCTTCGGTGCAGGAATAATCATTTGGATTTAGATTTATTTTTTTCTTGCACATATCGTTTGTAATTGATGCCATAACTCCTGTATATGGCAAACGCAAATTCTTCTCTAAGACGTGCTTCCAAATCGCGTGGGGTGATGTAAAGCCGCAATCGGCAAGTACACCCTTTAC
>JAZRZR010000074.1:0-8371 GCA_045601525.1 Acutalibacteraceae bacterium | reverse complement strand
CTTTTACCGGCACCCGAAGAACCAACCACAAATACAAACTCACCTCGGCTAATACGAATATTTACGTCGCTTAAAGCGTGTGTACCTGTCATATAGCTTTTAGAAACACCGTTAAATTCAATTATCGGTTGTTCAGAATATGCTTGTGCTTCATTTAGCATAATAATGCCTTCCTGCTTTCAATTAGTATTTAATGGGGTTTGCTTTTAAGTACTTGTTAACCATAAGCGCAATTTTGAAGATAATTGCGTGGTCAAACTCTCTCAAATCAAGACCTGTAATCTTTTTAATCTTTTCAAGTCGATACACCAAGGTATTCCTATGAACAAAGAGTTTACGAGAAGTTTCCGAAACGTTAAGGTTATTTTCAAAAAATCTCTGAATTGTAAATAAGGTTTCGTGGTCAAGACTTTCAATAGAGCCGCGCTTGAAAACCTCACGCAAATACGTTTCGCAAAGGGTTGTGGGCAACTGATAAATAAGTCTTGCAATACCAAGATTATCGTAATTTACGATAGTTTTATCGGTATCAAATACCTTACCAACCTCTAAAGCCGCCTGTGCTTCCTTAAAGGAACGGGCAAGGTCTTTAATATTATCAACTGTTGAGCCGATTCCGATTACAACGTGACAATAGAATTCGCCAGAAAGTGTATCAGCAATTGAAGATGCAAGATTTTCGATATCCTTTGAAGAAATATCATCTTTAACTTCCTTAACCAAAGCAACATCGGTCTCGTTAATGCTGATAACAAAATCTTTATTCTTATCGGGGAAAAGATTTTGAATAATATCGTAAACCGACAAATCGGTGTTATCCAACATTCTAATAAGTACTACGCTACGATAAACCTCGCTGTTGAAGCAAAGTTCCCTCGCCTTAAGATATATGTCACCGGGCAAAATGTTATCAAGAATTATGTTTTTAATGAAGTTTCGACGATCATATTTTTCATCATAATAGAATTTAATGTTTGTAAAGGAAACCGACAAAAGCGCACAGAACTTTTCGGAAATAATGTCACTTCCCTCAACAAAAACGTAATAGTCATTACTCTCTTGTGAGCCTAAAGGTCTTACAATGTTATTCATCACCTTAAAGCTTTCGGTAGTAGAGTCCGTATTAAGAAAATCGGCAGTGTTAAAGGCCTCTCCGATTCTTGCCAAATCACTACAAGCAATTATAGTAAAATCTGAATCGAGAACACCGATTGTCTTATCAATAGTCTCCCTCATTTGATTTATAACGCTTTGGAATAATCTGTTAGCCATAAAATAGCTCCCCCTTATAGATAAACATAATAACCCAAATTATAATTTATGTATATATTGTACACTTTTTCGGCAGGATTTTCAAGTACTTTTAACAAAAAAGTTACAAATAAATTACAAAAAAACCGCTATCCTTTTGTGGATAGCGGTTTATTTTATAATACTTAGTTGGTGATTGTGAGCTCGGTATCCTTATCAAAAATGTGAATATTTTCAGCCGAGATAGCAATCTTAATTTTATCACCGGGTTTAGCGGTTGAAGAAGGAGCAACACGAGCGTTGATATCTTGACCCTCACAGTCCATATAAAGATAGGTTTCAGCGCCCATAAGTTCGGTAACCTCTACCTTTGCTTCAACAATGCTATCGGGATTAGCCTCGATAAGTTCGGGTTCGTTATGAACGTGCTCAGGACGAATACCCATAATAACTTCTTTACCGATATACTCTTTAAGGTTAGCAGTTTTGTTTTCAGGCAATTTAATCTTAAACTTAACACCTGCACGTCTCTTAGTATCCTCGGAACCAAACTCAAGATAATATACATCGTTCTCACAAAGAACCTTTGTCTCAATAAAGTTCATCTGGGGAGAACCGATAAAGCCTGCAACGAAGAGATTGCAAGGTCTAAGGTATAGGTTTTGAGGAGTATCAACCTGTTGAATGAAACCATTCTTCATAACAACGATACGAGTACCCATTGTCATAGCTTCGGTCTGGTCATGTGTTACGTACATAAAGGTTGTACCAAGACGTTGGTGGAGCTTTGAAATCTCAGTACGCATTTGAGCACGAAGTTTAGCATCAAGGTTGGAAAGCGGCTCATCAAGCAAGAATACCTTAGGCTCACGAACGATAGCACGACCGAGCGCTACACGCTGACGCTGACCACCGGACAAAGCCTTGGGTTTACGCTCAAGCAAATGTTCAATATCAAGAATACGAGCAGCCTCTTCAACACGGCGCCTGATTTCATCCTTAGAAACCTTACGAAGTTTAAGACCAAATGCCATATTGTCGAAAACTGTCATATGAGGATACAAAGCATAGTTTTGGAACACCATTGCTATATCTCTATCCTTGGGGGCTACATCGTTAACCAAACGGTCTCCGATATAAACCTCACCGCTTGAAATTTCTTCAAGGCCGGCAACCATACGCAAAGTTGTAGATTTACCGCAACCTGAAGGACCAACAAGGATAATAAACTCTTTATCCTTAATTTCAAGATTAAAATCTGATACTGCTATAACACCACCGGGGTATTTCTTATAGACATTTCTCAGTGACAAACTTGCCATAAAAGGACCTCCTAAAAGATTTAACAAATTTTAACATATATATTATAACAAATAACTATTGAAAAAACTATTATTAAAATACCCAATCTTATCAAATTTTATTTGTTTATAATTTACAATTTTATCAGTAATTAAGGCAAAAATGGCGATATTTTCTTTATTTCATCAATATCAAGTTCACAAACTTGTCCACGCTCCAAATCGCTTTTAAGTGAAAGGTTGCCTATTCTTTCTCGGTGCAATTCCACAACACCTAAGTTCACTACGCCTAACATTCTCTTGATTTGGTGGTACTTACCCTCAGTGATTATTATACGTAATAGGTTATCCCCTAAAACCTCGGCAACCGCACTTGCACACTTGGTACCGTCAGCCAAAATTATTCCTTGGCTGAATTTTCTTGATATATCTTCGGGGACTTGTCCATCCACCTTTACTAAATACGATTTTTCAATTAGCGATTTTGGAGATATAACCTTATGTGCAAAATTACCGTCGTTTGTGATTAGTAATAAGCCGGTTGTATCTTTATCTAATCTTCCAACGGGAAATAGTTCATAGTTGCCATACTCCTCAGGCAACAAATCAATAACTGTTTTTCTGCTTTTATCGTTTGAAGCCGACAAAACGCCTTCCGGCTTATTAAGCATTAGATAAACAAATTTTTTATAATTTATTTCTTTTCCCAGGAAAACAATTTTATCCTTTTCCGAATCAATTTTAGAGTCGGGCTTTTTAACCGTTAGTCCATTAACGGTAAGCTCACCCCGCCTCACCGCGTCTTTTATTTCGTTTCTTGAACACCTTGTCATCTCCGATAAAAACTTATCTATTCTTAAAATTGACATCTTACACCTTTTTAATTCACTTTTTTCTCAAGGGTTTCATTTCACCGCCCAATGCGGTTTGATGGATATCGCCGCCAATTAATTGCCCCTCGCTTATAATCAAGGTAATGTAGGTTGGCTCTTGTTGATTTGCTATTTTATATTCATAAGTTGTTGCTGGTTGGCCCTTATATACCGAAAGGTCAAATCCGGCCTCTTTTTGCAGTTCGTTATATCTATTATAAACATCTGAAAATTGCGTTGGTATGATTATATCCTTTGTAATAGCGGTTTCCTCATCAATGCTATACCCCAGTTGTTTTATATAAGACACTCTATCATCATTAGTATAATAGCGTGTTGCTGAAATAACAGTTGAGTTCGTAAAATCGACCAAAACCATTAGAAAGCTAAGCAACACAAAAAACAAAACAAGTAATTTTTTGCCCGTAATCTTAAAATATAAAAACTTCAAAGAATCACCCCGTATATAATACGAAATGATTCTTTGATATATAACCTTTAGTCAATGAGGCAAACCGCCAAGGCGGCGATTCCCTCGCCTCTACCTGTAAAGCCTAAGCCCTCTTCGGTAGTTGCTTTCACATTAACATTTGATATTTCGATACCGCAATCTTTTGCAATATTTTCACGAATAGCCTCAATATAAGGCGCCATTTTTGGCTTTTGTGCTATGATGGTAGCATCAATATTAACTACCTTATAGCCTATTTCATCAAGCATTTCTACGCTTTTTCTTAACAAAATTCTACTATCAATATTCTTAAACTCGGCACTGTTATCAGGAAAATGCTTCCCGATATCTCCTAAAGCAGCAGCCCCGAGCAAAGCATCGGTAACAGCGTGCAAAAGAACATCGGCATCCGAATGGCCGAGAAGTCCCAAATCGTTTTCTATTTCAACACCGCCAATTATAAGTTTTCTGTTTTCTACAAGGCGATGCACATCGTATCCGTTACCTATTCTCATTCCTCAAGACCTCGCTTTTCAAAATAAAATTGTGCCAATTCTAAATCTTCAGGCCTTGTGATTTTAATATTTTTATAATCACCTTGTACTGAAATCACTTTGTAACCCGCCAATTCCAGCACTGATGCATCATCGGTAAAGGCCTCAAATTTGTTTTTTGATACCGCATCAAAATATTTTTCAACATCAACACCTTGTGGGGTTTGTGCCGAAAGAAGCCTATCCCTTTCAAGCGTAGAAATAGCACCGTTTTCAGCAATAATTTTTATTGTATCATTAACAGGCACTGTACAAACTACACCATCGGCATGAGGCAATTGAGCACACACGCAATTAATCACCTTGTCACATACCAAAGGTCTTGCACCATCGTGAATTAAAGCATATTTTTCATTTTTTATTTTTTCAAGTCCGCAAAGCACTGAGCCAAAGCGTGTATTGGCACCAACAACCACGCATGAGATCTTACTAATTAAATATTCATCGGCCAAGTTCTCAACCTTTGATACCATTTCCTTTGAGGTAACTACAATTATTTTAGAAATGATATCAGAACGCTCAAATGCCAATAACGTGTGTGCTAAAACGGGTGTACCGTTAATTTTTGCGAACTGTTTGTCAATACCGCCCATTCGAGTCGAAGAGCCTGCAGCAACCACTACAACAGGCACACCCTCTCTTTGAACCATCGGAGCGAATTCAACCTGATATTCAACCGTTTCCATAAACATCCCTCATAATCCCAAGATATTGAAAAACAGCCACACACAATATGGTGTGGCTGTAAATTAAGCGCTTAAAGATTATTTCTCACAGTCGCACTCGTCACAATCACATTCATCGCAATCGCAATCGAATTCAAACTCAAGGTCGGTGCCGCAATTAGGACAGTTTATACCGCCCTCTTCAAGCATCTCACCATCAATATAAAGAGTATCGTTACAGTTAGGACAAGTTATCTCATAAATATCGTCCTCAAACTCATCGTCGCAATCACAATCTTCACAGCCGCAATCGCAACAAGAATCCTCATCATCATAAATTAACTCTTCAAGCTCAGACAAATCTTCATCAACGGCATCAATTTGTTCACAAAGTTCAAGTTGAGCCTCATCCAAGGAATCTATTTCATCGCAAATATCACCGAGAACATCGATAATAGCGGATAAAATCTTACCCTCCTTATTGTCGGTATCAAGTTCCATACCTTCAACAAGACCTTTAATATAAGCAACTTTTTCAGAAATTGTCATTATAATTCTCCTTAAAAATTATGCGCGCTCCATATATTCGCCGGTGCGTGTATCAATTCTAATCATATCGCCTTCGTTAATGAAAAGCGGAACGCGGATTTCGGCGCCGGTTTCAAGTTTAGCGGGCTTTAATGCGTTTGTAGCAGTATCACCCTTGAAGCCGGGGTCAGTTTCAGTGATTTGCAACTCAACAAATGTAGGAGGCTCTACACCAAATATCTTGCCCTTATATGATAAAATCTTGCATACCATATTTTCCTTAACAAACTTGAAGTTATCTCCAAGCTCCGAAGCATTAACAGGAACTAACTCGTAGCTTTCTGGGTCCATAAAGTAATAAAGGCCCTCATCGCTATAAGAAAACTCCATATCTCTTCTTTCAACAAAAGCTGTGGGATACTTATCGTTGGGATTGAATGTACGTTCAACAACACTGCCTGCAATTACGTTTCTTATCTTCGTACGAACAAATGCGGCGCCCTTACCGGGTTTTACGTGTTGAAATTCAATAATTTGATAAACGTTGCCGTCCATTTCAAAGGTAACACCATTTCTGAAATCACCAGCACTAATCATAAAAATTCCTCCTGAATATTTATATTCTACCTAATAAGTATAATGGTATTTTATGTAAAAGTCAAGTTAAATAAAGTCTCTTATAGCATTTACTGCCAACAAATAACTGTTTGTTCCAAATCCTGCTATTGTTCCTTTGCAAACAGGGGCTATAACAGATATTTTTCTGAAATCTTCTCTTGAGTTAACGTTTGAAATATGCACCTCAATAAAAGGTTTTTCAACCGATGCAATCGCATCGCGAATAGCATAACTGTAATGGGTGTATGCGCCGGCATTTATAATGCAACCGTCGTACTCATTTTGTACCGATTGAATTTTATCAATTATTTCGCCTTCGCAATTAGATTGGAAAAAATCACAGTTGATTTTCATACCGATAGCATAGGTGTTTATAGCTGAATTTATGCTATCCAAGGTTTTCTTTCCGTAAACCGAGGGTTCGCGTGTTCCAAGCATATTCAAATTCGGACCGTTGATAATTAAAATTTTACCTGTTTTCATTATTCCTCAACTCCATATAATAATTTTTCATTTTAAGTGCATCCTCGGCTTGTGTGCCTGCCGATTCACAAATAACGGTGGGGGTACAACCGTTTTTAAGTACCAATTCAATAAAGGGCTCAAAATCGGGACCGAATTTAGTATCCTCAAAGGTTAAATGGCACTTCTCCCCGCCTGTTGTATATTCTATTTTAGAAAAATGGGTGTGGAACTCTTTAAGTCGCGAAGTTCCAAGACCATTTTTTAGCTGTTCAAAAACTTTTTCATAATCACATTTTTGGCTGAGACCGCCCATCGTACGAGCATTAAGATGACCAAAATCTATACAGGGCAAAAGCCTCTCATCGATTTTGCACAATTCGATTACTTCTTCCAATGTGCCGAGTTGATTGATTTTGCCCATTGTTTCGGGACAAATTCTAATATGAGAAAGCCCCTCGTTATCTAAAGCCTCCAAAGCCTTTTTCATTGTATCAATCGCGAGTTCTAAAGCGTATTCTCTCGAAATTTTGCCGCAAGAGCCCGTATGCACAATTACACGATTTCCGCCCATTGCATTTACAGCTCTGGCACTGCTTAAAATATAATTGATGGAATTAAGCCTTTTTTCTTCCTCTGTTGAGGACATCGAAATATAATAAGGGGCGTGCAAGGACAACAATATTCCCTTTTGTGCGGCCAACTCACCGAGGGCCTTGGCTTTATCAAGACCAATATTTACCCCTCGTCCACACTGATACTCAAAGGCATCAAGCCCCATCCCTTCAAGATATTCGGGTACTTGAAGACTATGCTTATAACCCTTTTTCAAAAAGCTTTCCGAATTTCCCGCAGGACCAAATCTCGCTAACATTTTACACCTCTAAAACTTATATACACTGTAAAGAATTTTTTCAAGCCATCTACGAAGCTTAAAGGACCATCCGTCCTCACATAGCACGGGGTCTAAAATAATAGTATAAACACCCGCCAAATGACCGCCCAAGGAATCGGTAAAAATTTGGTCGCCTATTATAGCAACCTCTTTCCTTTTAAGGCAAAGTCTATGTACCCCTTTCCAAAACTTAAACGGTAAAGGTTTTAGTGCTAAGGATATATAATCAAGGCCTATTTTTTCGGCAAAGGGGGCTACCCTTATTTCTTTTGAGTTTGAAAGAACAAGCAGTTTGATACCGTTTGAATTCATTTCACTAAGCCAAGCTTCAAGCCCATCAACCAATATATCTCCGTGATGAGTTGAGAGGGTGTTATCTACATCCAATAAAATTCCCTTAATGCCCTTTTCCTTAAGGAAAGAAAGAGTAACATCGGTTATTCTATGCAGTTTTGTATGGGGTTTCAGCAACATTATCTTCTCCAATAAAAAAAGCGGTTGAACACAACCGCTTTTTCATAAATCAATTATCAATTAGCGGAACTTGCGCTTACGTGCTGCTTCCGACTTCTTCTTGCGCTTTACAGAGGGCTTCTCATAGTGTTCTCTTTTTCTAACTTCTTGAATAACACCGTCTTTAGCTGTCTGTCTCTTAAAACGTCTGAGAGCATTATCTAATGATTCGTTTTCCTTAATACGAACCTGGCTCATACATTTCCCTCCCTTAGTAAAATTCATAGATTACACTAAGTAAATAAATTATACAACAAAAGA
>JAZRZR010000073.1:0-22331 GCA_045601525.1 Acutalibacteraceae bacterium | reverse complement strand
TATAGAAAAGATACGCCTCGAAATTCAAAAACAAGCCGAAAGCGATAAAGCGGCTGCACTCAAAGAACAAAAGCGTGTTCTTTCAGAAAAATACAAGAAAGAAAACGAGGTTTCTTTGAATAATGCAACATTAGAAGCCTCTAAAAAGGTGCAAACATTAGAACAGCAAATAAAAGAGTTAGAGGAGGCTAAAACCGAAGCGACATTAAGGGTTAAAGAGTTTGAAAAGAAATTGGCGGTTTCTACCTCTCCCGAAAGTGTAAAGTTCACATTTTATTTTGATGCACTTAAGGAAGACTATAAGCGCATTGTTGAATCTCTTGCAAAAATAAAAAGTGAAAACCCCGAAGTCGCCGAAAAATATAAAATTGCAATGCAACGCTTCAAAGAAATTGTTGAAAAGCAAATCACCGACATATAGGAGACCTTGGTATGAATAATGCAAAAGAAATTTATAAATCTGATGAAACGGCGGAACAGGTTACGGTGTTTGATTGGGCGGCGCTCAACTTAAACAAATATCCTGAACTAAAGTTTATGTATCATGTGGCCAACGAAGGTAAACGCAGTGCACGATACGGCGCCGAGCTTAAGCGTATGGGTCTTAAAAAAGGAGTGCCGGATATTTGTTTGCCTTGTGCGCGTGGCGGTTATCACGGTTTGTACATAGAAATGAAGGTGGGAGATAACACTCCCACCCAAGACCAAAAAGATTTTTTGGAGTTCTTGAGGAGCCAAAATTATGTTGCCATTGTGGCGCATGGCGCCGAGGAGGCAATTGAAATAATTAAAAGTTATTTGAATTTGAAGGTGACGGGAAATGAGCAATGTTAGTTTAATAGATGGGCATATAGACTATGACCGAATGAAATCAGTTTTAATAAGCATACAGCCGTATTGGGTGTTCTTAATCATAGCCAAAAAAATGGGTTGGAACATCGACAAAAAAACGGTAGAGGTTAGGAAAAATCGTCCGAAAGACGAAAATTGGGATAAAATCGCAAAGATATATTGCAGTAAAGACAAAAAGTCTTTTGCCAAAATACCGAAAGAATATCAGCCCTTTATGGAGCAGTTTTTAGGCAAAGTAATAGGCGAGTTTGTGTGTGATGATATAGGGGAATTTAAGGTTTTTGAAAATGGTTCTGTGCAATATTGGAATTATCACGAATTAGTAAAAACTTGTTTGACTTATGAAGAACTTGCAAATTATATCGGCAAAAACAACAACGGCTACGGTTGGCACATATCAAACCTTGTAATCTATGACAAGCCGAGAGAGTTGAGGGAGTTTATACGAATATGTCCCGAATGGGAAAAAGAAGAAATAACGGAAAAGTGTCTTGAATGTGAGCATCTATATCGTTCTCCTATTGAGCATTTCATAGAGTGCGATTATGAGGGCGAATTGCCGATAACAAGACCGCCACAAAGTTGGTGCTATATTGAAAGCGAGATTGAGGGGAAATGAAAATACCAGAACAGTTTGAAATCGAGGATAAGAAATATTCAATAATAGGGGTATATTCGCTAATAGAGTTCCTTCACAAGTTTATAGATGGTGAATTCCCGGGAATGTCAGCATATATCATAATAGACAAAGACAAACCTAACGAACCTCTTCTACCTGAGTTTTACAATAAAATTGTGGATGAAATGGGGACTTTATACAGGTATTATAGCGGAGATAAAATTGCAGTATATGAGCGTATGCCTGTAATTAAATATCCTGAGCGTGTATGTGGTAATTGCAAAGAATATGTCAAACACTATGCCAGCTGTGATTCCCTTTTGGGAATATCCGAATCCCGACAAGGACATTGTAAAGGCAGGCATCACGTGTTTAATAGAAATAGGGACGATATGCCCAAAGACGATAAATGCTTCTGCTGGAACGCAGAATGTTTAGCCATATTAGAACATTTGAAAAAAGGCGGTGAGCAAAATGACCGATAAAAAACCAACAGATAATTTATCCAATAAGTCCTCAATTTTATCTAATGGTTTATCTGATAACGAGATTATAAAGGCTTTGGAATATTGGATTAAGAATTACGAAGGTACATTTGGAAATTTTAGAACGCTCGGACTCGCCCTTGACCTAATCAACCGCCAACAAGAAGAGATAGACCGCAAAGACAAAATCTATATTGACCTTTTGAAAACGAGTAGCGAAAGAGCAGATATTATAAGTAGTCTACAAGCAGAGAATGAGAGGTTGAAAAATAAGGTTAAAAAATGGAAAGAAAACTATAAATGTTCACAAGTTGTTGTTGGTGACTTTAGGCAAATAATTGGCGAACAAGCCGAACAACTTAAAACCGCCAAAGCCGAAGCATACAAAGAGTTTGCGGAAAGGTTGAAAGAAAGACCGACTGCCGATAAAGATGTGCAATATGTGTTTGAATTAAAAATTGACAACCTCTTAAAAGAATTGGTGGGTGAGGATAATGGCTAACAAACTAAAAATAGTTGAGATAATTAAAAGGCTTGGTGTCCCGGCAAATATAAGTGGATATTATTATTTAAGAAGGGCCATCGAAAAAATGCTTGAAGACAACTCGTATATAACAGCTATCACAAAAAGGCTATATCCCGAACTTGCAAAGGAATACAATTCTTTGCCGCTTCGTATTGAACGGGGAATCCGCCACGCTATTGAGGTGGGGTGGATTAGGGGAGATGTCGAATTTCAACATGAAATTTTTGGTTTTAGTATTGATTCTGAAAAGGGGCGCCTAACTAACAGTGAATTTATAGCGGCAGTTGCAGACTGGTATGCAATAACATGCGCGGAGGGAGAATTGCCTGACAACAAACCAACTAAAGAGTTCAAAGCCAACGATATTAAGTGTATAGATTGCGAATATCTTGAATTCGAATCACCTTATGCGGTGTGCTCAAAAGGATATAAAGGCATAGTTAGCCCTAGTGACACTTGCGGAAAAGGAAAACTGAGAAAAGGTGATAACAAATGATTTTAGATTGGCTTTGTGGGTTGCCGACAAAAACGCAAGCCATAATTGTGATTGCACTTATTCTTGTTGCACTTTACTTGGTTCTTGGAGGACTATTACGGGCGAATGGGAGATATTAAAAATGTCAAAATGCATTTTTTCTAAAAAATACAGTATAAAAGGGTATTATCGTTGTGAAGTTACGGGGCAGGTTAAAGCTGCCCCTTGTACTGCTTATGATATACGGCGCTGCAAACACGGAGAGATGTTCCTTTGGCAAAAAATATTAAACTGGATAGCGGCAAAGCGGAGGTAATATGAAAAAATACAACAAGTGTACCGAGTGCCCTCGATACAACCGTTGTGTTATGAGGGCGGACTTAAGGAGAAAACGGCGTAGATGTATCCATGCTCTACAACCTAACAGAAAGGAATTGGAGGTGTTTCCCCGTGGCAAACAAGCGGAGTTCGAAAGGTAGAAAGCCGGGGATGGTTTATCAAAAGTTTTGTGTTTTTTGCGGTACAAAGTTTTTGGCAACAGCTCGGGCGGCTAAATATTGTCCGCACTGTAAGGAATTGTATGAGCAGGACATTAGAAATGAGCGGAGCAACCGAGCTCATCATATTAAGCGTGGACAAACCGATAACATAACTCTAATTAGATATTTGCGTGAAATTGATGCATACAACGAAGAAAATAAAACTTCATTTACATATGGTCAATATACATTGTTAAAAACGGAGGGTAAAATTTTATGAATTGGAAAACTGCAGCAGAAAGCGATTTACGGTTATATATTTTGCGTTTGGAATCGCAAAACAGCATAAATGAGAGAATAGCGGCTCTTAAAGAACAACAAAACGCAATCAAGACCGGCAACACCAACAAAATCACTGCGCAGGGCGGACAAGCCAAAGCAGAAGATAGGCTTTTGAATTGCATAGTTGAAATCGAAAGGCTAAAATACAATTTATCGGCAGTGAGCCGCTTAATTAAATTAACGGAGAAGGGACTTTCGATGTTATCTGATGAGGAAAAGACTGTGCTTGATGCTTTTTATATCAATGCAAGTGAGAGATGTGTTGATTTGCTGCGAGAAACTCTTGGGTATGAAAAGAGCCAAATATACAGAATGCGAGAACGGGCGTTATATAAGTTTACTATTTCTTGTTACGGAATAATTGATTTGTAAATATGGGAAAAATATGGGAAAAAATTGTTCTAAATATGTGATATAATGATATCGTTGAAAAACAGGCAAGCGGATTAAAGGAATCCGAACTGCCTGTTTTCTTTTTTGTGCCGAATATAATAGTCGGTGGATGGGTTGGAGGGCTAAAAAGCTATCGCGCACACGCGTATATGCGTGTGCGTGCGATACGCTAAATATAGAGAAAGGGAAAAGTTGACAAAAGTGAACAAAAACAAAGGTATGTACCCAAGTGTCAAAGGCAAGAAAAGAGCGCTTGCAGAGGCTATTGTTGACCCCGATAATGAAAAGAACATAACTGAGCTTTGTAAAGAAGTTGGAATTTCTCGCACGACCTTTTATAATTGGCAAAACGATTCGGCTTTTTTAGCTTATATCGAGTATCTTGTGGAGAGTTATACAACAAGCGCAATACCGGAGGCCTGGAAACAAATTGTAAAGAAGGTTGAGCAAGGAAATATGGAAGCAATTCGGTTGCTTTTAGAAGTGAAAGGTAAGTTCAAACCGATGGCAAATAACGCAAATGTTGTTATATTTGCGGGTGAGAGTGACATTAAGGACTAATGGCAATAATCAATATAGCTGAGATAATCGGCGGCGGATATGGAAAGTATTGGAGCGATACAAGCAGGTATAGAGTGTTAAAAGGCGGTAAGGGCAGCAAAAAAAGTGCCACTACCGCTTTGAATTTTATATACCGACTTATGAAATATCCCGAAAGCAATCTACTTGTTGTGCGTGGAGTAATGAATACGCATAGAGATTCAACCTTTTCGCAACTTAAATGGGCACAGGAAAAACTGGGTGTAACTCATTTGTGGAGAAACACGGTTTCTCCGATGGAAATGACATATTTGCCGACGGGCCAAAAAATACTTTTTCGGGGATTTGATGATGTATTAAAGCTCGCATCCACAACGGTGGCAAAGGGCTACTTGAACTTTGTGTGGATTGAGGAGGCTTTTGAAATAGCAAATGAGGCGGATTTTGAAAAGCTTGACTTATCGGTGCCGCGTGGTAATGTGCCTGAACACCTTTTTAAGCAAACAACCCTTACCTTTAACCCTTGGAGCGAACAGCATTGGCTGAAAAAGCGGTTCTTTGACGGGGAAAACGACAATGTGTCTACATTTTCAACCAATTATTTGTGTAATGAGTTTTTGGATAAGACGGATATAGCTGTTTTCGAGCAAATGAAAAAGGCAAATTACCGCAAATATACCGTTGCCGGTCTTGGTGAGTGGGGAATTGCTGAAGGTTTGGTGTATGAGAACTGGGAAGTTAAAGAGTTTAATCCCGATATATTGGGTGTTAAATATGACGATAGCGGCAAAGTGTTGAGGGATGAAGGTTGGCAGTATCGATATTACTTCGGTCTTGACTTCGGATATACTAACGACCCGACAGCATTTATTGTTTTTATCGCCAATCCAATAAAGAAAGAATTGTATATCGTGGATGAACATTATGAAACAAAGATGCTTAATTCTGATATAGCGGCAATGATAACAAAAAAAGGTTATGCCAAGGAACGCATAAGGGCTGATGCGGCCGAGCCCAAAAGCATTGATGACTTACGGCGGATGGGAATAGCCCGAATACAGCCGAGTGTCAAGGGCAAGGACAGCATTATGAACGGCATAATGCAGGTGCAGGAATATAAAATATTCGTGTTACCGCGTTGCAAAAACACAATTGCAGAGCTCTCAAGCTACAGTTACAAAAAGGATAAAGATGATAAGAACACAAATGTGCCTGACGATACGGATAATCACTTGATGGACGCGCTAAGGTATGGTATGTATGATGTTCGCTTCTTTAAGCCAAGCAACCCGAACATAAAAAGGAAAACAACAGCTGAGGAAAGATATAACGCCACACACAATATAAATGGCGGCGATATGCTTGGAGGCTGGGGAGGTTAAAAATGATAGAAGCAGTAAATTTAATAATAACCTGGCTGATTTCGGTAGTAATAGCTACCGCAATCGGCTTTTTTTATGCCAAAAACAAATATAGCGGCAAAAAACCAAGCGTAACTCATACAAAAAAAGAGTTGTCGGATATAGAGATTTATGACAAAAGGAAAAAAGAAACTGAGGAACGCAATTTTTGGAATTATGACGGCAGCGAACAAAAGGATTCTAACGCTTAAGGCGTGGAATAAATAAATGCTCGTACCAAGAGCAGAAGGAGAAAAAAATGGAAGAAAACAATGCACAGGTTTTAGAGGAAACCACACCGACAGAACCGGCAGAGGCCGAAACTCAAGAGGAGACCACCGCCGAGCCCAGTGACACAGGGGCGGAAGGAGTCAACGAAGAGGCGGCCGACACAGCCAATGCGGGTACCGACAGTGGTACCGAAGCTCAAACAAATGAAGAACCCACGATAAAGGTGAGGTTTAATCATGAGGACCGAGTACTTTCACACGCTGAGGCTGTTACATTAGCGCAAAAGGGACTTAAATTTGATTCTATGGCTGAGATGCTTAACCAAATATCGTATTTGGCAGCAATACAGGATAAGACGCCGGCAGAACTTATCAAGGGGTACATAGAAGCGGGTGAGGACCTTAAGCGCAGGGAACTTGTTGAAAAGTATGGCGAGGATGATGAGGTTATCGAGGTTTTGATGGAAAAATTCAAAAACGAAAACCAAAAGAAATTCACTGCCGTTACCGAGACAAGCAAGCAAAGGGAGGCCGAGGTCGAGCAAAACCTTAACCGAAAGATAGCGGAGGATTTTGCCGAACTTAAAAAGGATTTTCCCGAGCTTAGTGAATATGGTGCGTTGCCCGTAGAGGTACAAAGGGCGGCGGCATCAGGCACACCGATTAAGTATGCTTATCTTGAATATAAGTATGCGCAAGAAAAAAAAGTAAATGCGGCTAAAGCACAGGCTGAAGCCGCGGCCAAGAAATCCGCAGGCAGTATGGCAAGCACACCCGAAAGCAAAAACTCGGCTGTGGATGAAATGCTTCGCGGATTATGGAAATAATTAAAATTTTGGAGGAAAATAAAATGCCATTAAACACATTAGAATTTGCAACCAAGTTTGCAGGCGAGTTGGATAAGCTCGTTACACAAAAAGCTGTTACCGGCTTTATGGCCGATAACGTACTTCGCGCTAAGTTTGTAGGCGCAAAAACAGTTATTATTCCCGATATCGATTTCGTAGGTCTTGCTGATTATGACCGTGATAATGGTTTCTCTAAGGGTAAAATGACCATTGCTCAAACTTCTTTTGAGTTGACCCAAGACCGTGCACGTTCCTTGCAGATTGACCGAGAGGATATGGACGAGACAGGAATTGCTAACCTTGCAGGTCAGGTTATGGGCGAATTCGTTCGTACAAAGGTAGTTCCTGAGGTTGATTCATATGTTTTGTCAACACTTGCAAAGCTTGTTGCAGCAAACAAATATCGTGTGAGTATTGATAAGGAAATAGATAAAACCAACAATTCAATTATTCTTAATCCCGAAAACACTTATGCCCAGTTTGTAACACTTACAAATATGGTGTCAGACAAAGCGGGCTTCGATACCGAGTTGGTTGCTTTTGTTAATCCTACCGTATATGCCGCATTTATGAATTCAAATGAAATTCAAAGGCATATTACGGTATCCGACTTCAAACAGGGTGAAGTTAATCTTAAGGTTAAAAAGCTTAACGATGTAACAATAATTCCTGTATCAAGTGAGCGTATGAAGTCGGAATACGTTAAAAACGAAGAAACCGGCATCTTAGAGGTTTCCGAAACAGCAAAGGATATCGGTATCATAGTATTGCCCAAGAAAGCGGCAAGTTTGGTTAAGAAGAGCGAAAAGATTCGTGTATTCGAGCCTGATACAAATCAGGATGCAGATGCATACAAATTTGATTATCGTATTTACTACGATGTATTCGTTAAGAAGAGCAATATGGAACATATTGCGGCAGCTATTATGGAATAGCTAAAAAGGATTTAGGGAGGAGCTTCGGCTTCTCCCTTTATTCCTGCATTATGGAGAAGAAAAATGAAACTAAAAAGCAGGTATGGAAATATCATTGAAACAACGAATAATGAGCGAAAAATCAACCACCTAAAAACGTTAGGATACACCGAGGTTATAGAAGAAAAAGTACAGCCCAAACAAACACCAAGAAAAAAGAAAGGTGAAAACAAATGAGTAAGAAAATCAAGACCGAGCCGAGTTCGGTTTTTAAGGAATATACTGCCGGAAGTAACTTTAAGGCAAACATAGGAGCAAAAGGCATATTTGAACAAAGTAAAATTAACGAGAGATTTTATGTTGGCGACCAATGGTATGGTGCCAAATGCGGTAATGATAGACCGTTGGTGCGTTTGAACGTAATAAAGCGCATTGGTGACTATAAATTATCCTCAATTTCATCGGCGCCGATTTCGGTGAACTTTACGGCCGAGGGTGTTGCAACAAATACGGTTGCCGAAAATGACTATAAAACCGCAAAAGAAAATGTGCTTTCGGGGACAAGTGACTTTACAGGGAAGGTAAAAGACCTTGAAATATCGGTTGTTATGGATTTTTTGACAAGCTACGGCAACAGCACTATGGAAAGGTTAAAATTCAACACACAGGCTGCAGAAGCGCTTAAAAATGCATATGTAAGCGGTACGGGTGTGTTATATACATATTGGGATGAGCTTACCGAGACAGGTCTTTATGCTGATGATGAAAAAACTACTGCAATAAAAGGAGATATTGCCTGTCAGGTAATTGATGTTGAAAATATAGTTTTTGGCGATGCTAACTGTATTGATGTGCAAAGCCAACCGTATATAATCATTTCACAGCGCAAGGATGTTGAGGAAATCAAGCGTGAGGCAAAGCGTAATCGCATAGCGGCGGAGGATATTGAAAACATAAAGCCTGACGGTGCCGACAGAGAATATACAAATGCCGGAACGAGAGGAGAGGAAGAGCCGACCGAAAGCCAAAGAGCAACACTTTACACAAAATTCTATAAAGAGTGGAACAATGAGGCTACAGGTTATAAGGTGATGTGTGTAAAATGCACCGAAAACTGCCTTGTGCGCCGTCCTTTTGATACAGGTATTAAGCTATACCCCATAGCAACGATGCATTGGGACACACGAAAGAGCAGCGCGTACGGTGAAAGTGAGATAACCTGTTTAATTCCAAATCAAATCGCGATTAACCGTGCGTTATCTTCTCAAATATGGAATCTTATGCTTAAGGGTATGCCCATTATGGTGGTTAACGGTGATGTTGTAGATAATGTCAGCAATGACCCGGGGCAAATTATTAAGGTTTACGGTAGTACCGAAGATGTTGCAGGCGCTATCAGATATGTGCAACCGCCGAACTTTGCGGGACAAATGCTCACCGTGATTAACGATTTGGCAGGAAACACTCTTTCATATAGCGGCGCCAACGATGCGGCACTTGGTAATGTTAGACCTGACAACGCAGCTGCTATTATTCAAATGAGAGAGGCGGCTTTACAGCCGATGCAATTAAAACAAAACGCATATTACGCTTTTATAGAGGATGTAATGCGTATATGGGCAGAGTTTTGGCTTAATTTGTATGGCGACAGGAGACTGAAGGTAGATACAAATGAAGGAGTGGCGTATGTGCCGTTCCACGCCGAGCGTTATAGGAATCTGCTCGTAAATGCAAGGGTAGATGTGGGTGCATCGACACTCTACAGTCAATCGGTTGTGGTATCCACACTTGATTCGTTGCTTACGGCGGGAATTATTACGCCTGAGCAGTATTTGGAGCGTATGCCAAAGAATATGATACCTAATGTTACAGGCCTCATAAACGAATTTAAGGAAAAAAGAGCGCAACAGGCCGAATATGATGAGGGCACTTCGGATGAGGCGGTGCTTGCTGCTTTTGCCGAGCAACAGCCCGAATTATATGCTAAATATCAACAACTACCGCCTGAACAGCAACAAGCAATACTTCAAAAAATGCGGGGAAGTATTTCGGGTGGTGCGCAACAGGAGGTAGAACAATGACAGCCAAAGAGATGCTTGTAAAGGCATTAAAGCTTTTAGGATATACCGATGCTTCGGGAAATGAGCAGTTGACTGACCGCATAATGAATAAATCGATACCAATGCTTAATGTGGTTTATAACGATTTATGGGATATTGAAAAAAGCGGGGATTTCAAGCCGATTTTCAAACTTGCCGACAATATAGAATTATCGGCAAAGGCTTTGGGCGTTATGCAATTTGGTGTAGCGGCGTTTATAGCGCAATCGGAGAACGACGGCGACCAGCAACAGTTGTGGATGTCAACCTTTAATTCGAAACGCCGTTCTCTTACAAAGCATACGCAAATTATTGATGATATACCGAGGAGTTATGATATATGAGTTTTCCGTTAATGAATAAGAGGGCAAAACAGGTGGTCGCAATACCTGATTTGTCGGGCGGCATTAACCTAAGAGATTCGGTGAGTGCAATACAGGACAACCAAATGACCGAAAGTCTTAATATATGGTATCACGATGGCGTATTGAAAACTCGCCCCGGGGTTAGTGATATGACTTATCACGATGAGGGGCATTTAGCATACGCAAACCTCAAGCCTCACGATATATACAAAGAAGAAAATGGCGTAGTTTGCCGTTTGTTTTCAGGTATTAACAATAATCAAATAGTGTTTCTCTTTGTGGGCAAGGGGAGGACTTCCCGCCCGGCGCCACTTTATATAGGCGATTCAAACGATTACATCGTGATAGAAAAGGATGGAACATTATATTGCTATAACGAACACACATATAAGTTATTACCTAATGCGACTAAGTGGGAGTGCATCGATGATGATAGAGGGG
The DNA here is from genome assembly GCA_045601525.1 of Acutalibacteraceae bacterium. Classification (GTDB taxonomy): domain Bacteria; phylum Bacillota; class Clostridia; order Oscillospirales; family Acutalibacteraceae; genus SIG565. The sequence goes on along the minus strand of JAZRZR010000073.1, from coordinate 11,323 downwards.
CTATATTAGAGAACTATCATATTCCAACAATATGCACGAATAATATGCCTATAGGAAGCACTTCGGGTGATGCAACGATGCTTGAAGGCTATAATATGATGTGCAATTATTATAAAATGGTTTTTTCCACCGTTGATTATAATCGAGACAGTAATGAAATGCGGTATAAGTTACTTCATCCTGTTGAAAATGGAATTTACAATCCTTTTTGGTCTCTCGCTGATGAGTGGGTTATAGCCACAATAACGCATCCCGATGGCAAAAATGTAACGCACCAAGTGCAAATTACAGATAAATTTTATGCTGCGGAAGATGGTTATAACGATATCGATGGTTTGGAAATGCATGTAGCTGGCTGTGAGGTTTATTTTTTGGATAAAAACACAGGCACTACCGCCATTATTGGTAAGGATAAATATGTTAGGAACAATATGACAATTACAGCGCCGTTTTATACTGTTGCGGATGAAAGTTTGTTGCGTGAAGATGCATATGCGAATTGCAAACTTGACCAAAGAAAAAAAGTTTTTGAAATGACAAAAACGGCTTGGTTTGGCGGCGGCAGTGAGGGAATAAACGGCGGCACCCGTTTGTTTATGGGCGGAAACAAAAGCGAGCCGAATCTTGTTATTTGGTCCGACCTTAATAATCCTTTATATTTTCCTGAAAACAATTATTTCTATGTGGGAGAATCGGATTCGGCGGTTACGGGCTTTGGCAAACAATCGGATATGCTTGTGATTTTTAAGCCGCACGAAACATATTTTACACAATACAATTATAGCGGAGGCCTTACGGCAGATGAACTTATGGGGCAATCAACAATTGATGCAACAACAGCAAGTGTAAGGTTCCCGTTGGTTCTTATTAATGCCAATATAGGCTGTGACTGTACTGATACGGTGCAACTGTGCCGAAACCGACTTGTATGGACTAACAGTGGCGGCAGGGTATATACATTAGTATCTAACAATCAATACAGCGAACGCAGTATTTTCGAGTTGGGAGAAATGGTATATAGAAAACTCAAGACCGAAAAGCAATTAAAAAATGCCTGTTCAGCTGATTGGAACGGGCATTATTTGTTGTTGGTGCCAAATAGTGAAAACAATCTTGGCGATTTGAATATTTATGTGATGGATTACAATTCCTACGGCTACCAATATGTATCGAGTTATTCCAAAAACGAGGATGCCAACCTTAAAATCCCGTGGTATTTTTGGCAATTAGGTCTTAAGGCAAATGATTTATCACAAACGATAGCGGCAACTTGTGGGGATGAGCTTGTTGTTTGCCAAGGATATGCTGATGGTATGTATTACGCTGTGCTTGATGAAAATGTAAATTTTGATAGGATACTGCACACGGTAGATACAACACAAGAATATAGAACTACGGATTATTCGATAAAGAGTGAAATAACCACAAAACTTTTTGAATTCGGCGCACAGGGATATTACAAAAACATTGATAAGGTGAGCCTTAGCCTTGGAAATAACGGCGCTAAACCGGTGACAGTTAGCTTTGTGACCGATATGGGTACCGAAAGCACACAGGTAACTTTGAACGGCGCCGACACAAAGCAGTTTTCGGCGGGTTATATAAAAAGTGTACAACTGAATCCGTGCATCCGACAGGTAGAACGTTTTGGGGTAAGGATTTCTTGTGACGGACCGCTTGCGGTTGACACCATAACTCTTAATTACAGGATAACGGGAGGGGTTAGATAATGTCTAAAATTGATGAATATACCAAAGAAAATCTTGCCGCACTGCAGCCAAATGTTGATAAGGCAAAGGCGGATAACGACACCTTATATGCCAACAAGGAAAAAACTTTAAGGGATACCGCACAGCAGGAGATAGACCTTCAGAGTCAAAGCTATGAGGAGGATGCCCGCAGGATTGAGGTGCAAAAATATATAAATGAGCGTGAGGTGGCCGAGGCAAATGCGAACCTTGGACTCACACAATCGGGCCTTAATGCCACTCAAATGACGGCGGTGAAGCTATCGGCCTCAAATAATCAGGCTAAAATCGAGAGGGACAAGCAAAATATGATAAAGACCATCACACACGAATTGAATTCTCTTTTGGCCGAAAATGAAAACGAGCGTCTTTCAAAGAATGCAAAAATTGAACAAGATGCTTATGACCAGGCATATAGCGGAGCTGTGAGCAGATACAATACCGAGGTTGAGCAAGCACAGAAGGCGGAAGCAGAAGCACAAAAAGAGGCAAAATCAGCATTAAGTGAGTTTAAGAAGGATATGGAAGCAAATGAATATGATAAACTCACATCACTGCAAAAAGTGGTAGATTTCGTAGAACTTTATGGTGTAGATGAAACAATGCTGGGTCAAGTGTTAAGAAGTGCCGGGGTTAGCGAGAAAGAATATATTGATTATTGCGAGCGTAGTGATTGGCACAAAAAACATGGATTAACAGGCAATAAGGAACTTGATAGAAGTACAGTTCAAAGTTTGATTTCAGAATCCCGAAAAGATATGTCAGCAATAAAGCGCCTTGAAAACGGTAAGGTACAAATAACTTTCCCAAATGGAAAAACAAAAACATATAAAATGGAAAAACTTAAAGATACGGATTATTATGAAATTATAAACACCTTAACGGCGACTGAGACAAAGGACATAGATAAGCGAGGTAGAAAAAAAGCGACTTATTACAAATATAATGGTACATTGTATAGAGATACTTCTGACTGGAATTTATAAGGTGATGTTATGAACAATGAACAAGCGGTTGCATATTTGAAAAATAAAAATAGCGGCGAAATCAGTAATACTCAAAACGTTGCTTTTACGGCGGATACGAATAGTGGGCGTATGAATAGTCAACAAGTGTATAATTTACTTAAAGGTCGTGTAGAGGCGCAAAAAGAAAGAGATTATATAAGTTATGTTCAACGTCGAAATGCTGAAAAGCAGCGCGAATATGAGGAATATAACGAATTGAAGGATTATGACCTGAGAGCCGCGGCCACGGAATTACATAATTTACAGTTGCATTATGATTTAAGTGATGACGATGCACAACGCCGAAAGATATCAACCCAAATTGCTAACAAACAGCAAAAGTTTGATAAGGCTAAGCAGTTGCAAGAACAGTTAAAAGCAAATGAGGAAATCGAAAAAATCGGTCTTGAAAATATATTAAGGGAATACGAAAATTATTTGCCCCAAAGCAGCCACGCAATTGAAGAAGACGGTAGGTTGGACCAAAGAGTAACCAGTTTCCAAAGCAATCCCGATAACAATCCAGCTTCGTTTGCAGGACAAGAAATAGGGCGCTTAATTTCCGAAAAGGTTTTCAATAGAAATATTCCTAAGGCAACTGACGGAATTCAAACAGGTTCTTATAAAATCACTGAAAAGTGGCCGGAAGAAGCTAAGCAAAAATTAGCCACATTATATTTGAAAGATAAAGAAGAAGCTGTTAAATTTGCCGAAGAATTAAATAGGAGCATAGACCTTGGTGAACTTGAAGAGTTTTCGAAAAGGAATTTTGGCACAGCACTTGTTGGTTTAGCATTACAAGCACCATTTGCATTGGCGAGCGGTGTTGAATATGTTGAAAATGCCATTGATTACGGAGCTTCTAAAATAATGGGCAAGGAGTCTGAATTAAGACGTAGCTATGGTGCAGATGTTTCGTCGGCGCTTATAAGCGGTGGCAGTCAGGCGGTTGATTGGAAAATCGGAAACTGGGATGCTTGGAAATTTTTGTATAATACAACGGCATCAGGAATCAACACGGCACTTGCTAGTGGATTATTTGGAAGTGCGGGGGGTGTAATGTTAGGATTATCAGCAGCGGCATCCACCACAAATGATATACTTGACCGTGGAGGAAGCGACCTACAAGCACTCGTGGGCGGTGGCGTTGCGGGTGTATTTGAAGCTGTATTTGAAACGGTTTCTTTGTCTAAACTCGATAAACTCAAATCGAATAGTAGTGTTAAGTTTGCCGATTTGTTTAGCAAGGAAGGTAAGGTAAATCTAAAGCAGTACAGTAAGATACTTGCAGGAGATGTTCTTAAATCAACTGTTACAAACGCTACCGAGGAGGGAGCCACTGAACTTGCGAACATATTATATGATTCAATAGTTAATGCGAATATATCTAATTTTAGAAAAATATATAATGAAAATATCGCGAACGGTTTAACTCATCGAGAAGCAATATTAAAAACAACGGGCACATTAGCACTGCAGGTTGTTGAATCAATGGGCAGTGGTGCATTGATGGGTGCGGTTTTCGGTGCGAGCGGTACATTTAAGGCACATCAATACGCAAAAAATAGTGATGTTCCGTTAAATACAAATGCTGTTACAAAACCTATCGAGAGTTATCCTGTGGAAAAACAAAGCAGTATCAAATCTTTTGTTAATTCGGTCGATGAAAATATTAAAAGTTTTGTTCAACGTGTTAAGAGTGGTGATTTATCAGTTCACCGCCAAAAAATATCTGATGTCAGCGCAAGAGCAGCGGCAGATATTAAAAAGCTATTGGGAATTGATACGCAAGGTTATACCCATAATATCAATACAAACGGTATTCAGCATATTTTGAAGCGCCATGGCGTCAATGGTCAACACGATACAACAATGTCATCGGATGATGATATAGCACGTGTGGGCTGGGTGCTTGAAAATTATGATAGTGTTGAGTTATTGGAAGATAATGGTGAAACTTCTTTAAGTTCGGAGTTTAGAAATAAGGAAAATAATCCTGCACCACAAATTCGTTACACTAAAAAAATAAACGGCACCTACTATGTAGTAGAGGCCGCTTTTGAGAATAATCATAAAAAATTATGGATACAATCTGCTTATTTAACAAAAAACAAAGAAGATGTTACGCAAGCTCACAATGATAGAAATAATTCCAACCCTGTGACCACGGCCAAAACCGTTCTTGCTTCTCCATCTTCTAACAATACTGTACCACGAAATACAGGTATTGTCAATAATAATATATCCCAAAATGGTGGAGATAATTCCGAAAACTCTGATTTGCAGTCAACTGCAAAGGGGATAAGTGAGCCGGATATATCGAAGGACACACGCTCTCACGCCGAGAAGGTTGCTGAAATGGCAAGCGGTAAAGAAAACAAAAAGGCAGCGGCAAGGAATTTTGTTCAAAGAATCGGTAAGGCTTTGGGTGTAAAGGTCGTGTTTGAGGATACCGTTGAAAAACGCGGTTATTGGTCTGACGGATACATTGATGAAAAAGGTGTCATACATATTGATTACGACAATGAAAATCCTATAACCTTTATTTTCCGCCATGAGCTTGTGCATTATGGTAGAATAAGCCCTATATATGAACGGTTTGAAAAACTTGTCCGCGATTCAAAGATTTTTGAACAGTGGCTTTTAGAAAAAAGCCAAATGCCTGAGGGCACGTCGGTTCCCCGTATGGAAGCTTGGTATAAAACACAGGTGGAAAAATCACGACCAAATGAAAACTTGTCGGATAGCGAACTTACTGAGGAAATGATTGCCGACTTTGTGGGCAGTGAAGCTTTCAAAAAGGGCGGCAGCGGTTTAGCGGCAATGTCCACCGAGGTTACCGCTAAAGAGCACAATATAGTTTTGCAGTATATAATTGATTTTATATCCTGGATAAAAAAGAAAATCAATAAGGTGCAGGGCGCTGATAAGCTTACCTTTGAACTTTCTCGTATTGAGGATAGTTTTAACCGTATGATATCCGATGCTAAGCAAAACCCAACCGAGCGGGAATTAAAGCATAGTATAGCGGGTATCCGAGCCAAAACTGCGAATTTAACAGAGCAAGGTAATGCTAAACGTGCAATTAACTTTGGTGAAGACTCTGAAACAGTGCGCAAAAGTACAGGTTGGTGGCAGGGAAAAGATGGAGAGTGGCGGTTCTATATTCCCGATAATGAAATGGAATTTTATCCGGAGGGATTGGTCGAGAACCCAAAAACCCTTGGCGACTATTTAAAACATGATAAACTGTTTGCAGCTTATCCGGAACTTAGAAATATAAAATTAACCATTGGAGAACTATCAGGCGGTAAAAAAGGTAGATATAGTAGTGAAAAAAATGAGATTGTATTAAATAAGAACGTTCTTAAAAACAATGAGCAAATGAAGGATACGCTCATCCACGAGATACAACACGCTATTCAAGATATTGAAGGTTTTGCAAAAGGTGGGGACAAAAGGTTAGGACTAATCTATGCTATTAATAGCACATATCAGAATGCAAAAAATGCAGATGGGTTTGCTCAATTATCCAAGGAAGAAAAATTTGAGTATTTGTTTAATTTGGCAATGTCGGATTTTAATGCTAAAGATTTGGGCGAGTTAGCTTACAAAGCATACAAACAAATTTATGGTGAAGTAGAAGCCCGAAACGTTGCACAAATAAGAAACTTTGATGCTGATATGCTAAAACTTTCAAAACCCGATACTTTTGGAAATATTGTTGATAGAAAAGTAGAAACCGAAACATTTATTGACAATATGAAGCAAATTGGTTATACTGAAGAGGAAATAAGAGATTTGCTCGGAGGTAATGATAATGACCAATCGGGAAGCATTGGAGATATTGAAGAAGGAATGGGAAGAGACGGGGACGATTATGGACTCGGACGACGGATTATCTCTTCTTCCGTGGATGGAAATATTAGTTATCAAGGAGAAGGCGAAGGAAGACCCAACGTTTTGGGACAAGGAATTTCAAGCGAAATATCCAATAAAGGACAATCACGAATATTTTTAGATAAGGTTAAAGCAGAGTTAAACAACTCTGTTTTTTCTATGCCTGAAAATATTCGCCGTTCGGTACCCATTGATACCAGCTATATGAGTTTTGAAACCCTTACCGAAAAATACAACCAAGGCAAAATAAGCCAAGAGGACTATATGCGCCGAGTTGCTGAGTTGTATGATGAAAAGGTAACCGAACACGGTGCACTTAAAAAAGGTGAAAAAGGTAAGACAAAGTATAAAGATATACCTGTGCCCAGCAGTGTTGACGGTAGGAGCCGAGTAGAACGGTATGTAAGAACCGTGCTTGAGGGCGGTGAGCTTACCGATGAAATGACGGGAAGTCTTAAGGCCGAGATTTTGGACGGCAACTTTAATTATAAACCTACCTCGAACGATAAAAACCTTGCATACGCCGAGGAGGCGATTAACAAGGGTGCAGCATTGGCAATGTGGGAACGGGCTGTATCGTCTGAAAGATTGCCAAGCGCTACTGATATAGCGGTGGGTGAAATGTTGCTTAAGTTGGCTATTGATAGAGGCAATACAGCCGAGGTGGTGCAATATACTGCCGAACTCGCCGAAATAGGTACCAGACTTGGCCAAAGCGTTCAGGCCTTAAGTTTACTTAAGCGCATGGATGGAGTTGCCCAGCTTGTGTATGTGAAACGCTCGGTAGACACTATAAATCACGACCTTCAAAAACGCTTTGGACCTAAAGCGCCAATCGTTGAAATTGATGAAAATATGGCAATACGTCTTGCGAAAGCAAAAACGCAAGAGGATATTAAAAGCACATATTCGGCAATTATGCAGGACATAGCGCAGCAGGTTCCCGCAACATTTCTTGATAAATGGAATGCTTGGCGTTATATGGCAATGCTTTTTAATCCGACTACACATATAAGGAACCTTAGCGGTAACGGTATTTTTGTGCCCGGTATTAAGATAAAGAATACTTTAGCGGCACTCGGTGAAAAAATGTTTTTACCCGGAGATAACCGCACAAAGAGTTTGGTTATCAAGAAAGAGTATAAAACTTATGCCGAAAAGGATTTTGAAAAGGTTGTTGATGCAATAACGGGTACGGGTAAAATGAATCCCAAAACCTCAATCATGCAAGATAAGCCTATTTTCAAAACAAAGTGGTTGGAAAAAGCCCGAAAATTCAATTTTGACCTACTCGAAAAAGAAGATATGGTATTTTTGCAGTTGCATTATAAAAACGCCCTTGCGGGATATTTACAGGCTCAAAAGGTGGATATAAACAATATATCGCAAGAAAAACTAACGGACGCCCGTGAATATGCAATACTTGAAGCGCAAAAGGCTACCTACCGAGATGCAAATGCATTAGCTAACGCAATACAACGTTTTTCTGATAATAGTGCAAAAGGCGGTAAAAGTACGATATTAAATTTGGCTATTGAGGGTGTGCTGCCTTTTAAGAAAACGCCAATGAATATTGTAAGACGCGGTATAGAGTACAGCCCTATAGGAATTATTAAAACTCTAACAAAAGGTGCTTATGACCTTAAAAAAGGAAACATTACAGCATCTCAGTTTATTGATGGTATAGCGGGAGGACTTACGGGCACGGGAATTATGCTTGTCGGTATGGCATTATCCTCTCTTGGAATCGCAGTAGGCGGTTTTGATGACGAGGATGAAGATTGGTTCAGAAAGCTTAACGGAGAACAGGAATATGCTATTCGTATAGGTAATACGTCGTATACTATTGATTGGGCGGCCCCTGTGTGTATACCGTTTTTCATCGGTGTTGCAATACAGGAAATGAGTTCAGCTGAAGGCAATGAAAACCTGCTTGGAAATATTGGTGAACTTGCTCTTGCAGGTCTTGAGCCAATTATAAATCTTTCAATGCTTAGCGGTATCCAAGACACAATTTCGGCGGCGCGTTATGCCGATGCGGATGAAATAGTTTATAAGGTGGCGGGTAATATTGTGGGCTCTTATTTTTCGCAGGCGTTACCTACTGTATTTGGAAAGGTTTCCAATACACTTGATGACACACGGCGTTCAAACTATATTGATAAATCATCGGCGGTACCCGTTTGGCTACAGTCGGCATGGAATACATTAAGGGCGAAAACTCCCATACTGTCCAAAACTCGCGCCGAATATATCAATGCTTGGGGCGAAGTTCAAGGAAACGGAAATTTCGTAAAGCGCTTTTTCCAAAACTTTTTATCTCCCGGTTATTTGTCCGCAATAAACGAGGAACAAATTTCAAAAGAAATATCAAGATTGGCAAAAGCAACAGGCGAAGCGGCTGTTATTCCCGATAACGCACCAAAATATGTGAAGTTTAAGAGTATCACCAAGCACTTGAGCGCTGAAGAATATGCAAATTATGCTACTGTCAGAGGTCAAAAATCTGCCGATTATATAGCGGAAGCAATTTCAAATGCAAAATACAGTAATCTTACCGATGGCGAAAAGGCTGAGGTGATAAAAGGTATTTATGAATATTGCAATGCTTATGCCAAATCAACAATTGTTTATTCTTATGAAGAGGTAAACGCTATGTATAATGGTGAAATTTCTAAAACCAAATATTCTTCATTTAGTAACAAAGCAAAACAACAATTGGTTCAGGATTATTTTTTGGATAAATACAGCAAAGCATTTATAACCGAGAAGAACGGTGGAAGCATTGTAGAGTACTTCATAAACAAAGCAACAAAATAAAAAGAAACAACGGCTCTGCGCAATAGCGAAGGGCCGAATTTATTGGAGGTAATTATATGGCAATTAGGACAGTCACATATACCGTAAGCAAATCGGGGATAGTTCCTGCAGTGGTACAAAACGGCGGTCTGCAGGGAGAGCATAAGGCAACGGAACTGGTGTTTAGTTTTGAAGAGAACTTTAGAACGCACCTTGGCAACCTTAGGGTTCCCGATGGGGTCAATGACTTTTATTATCGATTCGAGGCACACAACGGAGCCGGTCTTAAGGACATAACGGAACCCAAGGTGCTGAAGGTAGGGCAAGAGGGGGTATCAGTTAGTTACGAGCTTGAAAAATGGCTTACACGCGAGGGCGGTAACATAAGAGTTTACTTAGTAATAAGCTATGTGGACACCCAAAATGATGAAAATTTGATGGATATTTTCACATATCCCGCCTTGCTGCATTTAGAAAATGTGCCCGAAGGTGAACTTTATGACGGCACAACCCAGGAGGGTATTGCCGAAATTGTGCTTGCGGCAAAAAATGCGGCTAAGAGAGCAGAAGAATCGGTTGAAAGAGCGGCAGAAAAGGAATATGAGTGTACAAATTCGATGTCGAGTGCTGCAGAGCACGCTAAGCTTGCCGAAAATGCAAAAAACGAGGCTTTGGCACATATGGGCTCGGCGGCGCACAGTTCCGAGCAGGCAGAGGCGGCGCTCAGGGAAATGGAGAATTACGCTCAACCAAAAGAGGAGGGCAAGGGTCTTTCAAGTAACGATTTCACCGATGAGCATAAAAATATGCTTGAAAATATGCAACCTGAGTTTTTAGATACTGATTATGGCGAGTTGATGGAAGACTATGGTGATATTGAAAACTACACAGGTTATGCAATTTGTAAAAGTGTTTCAACCGCCGGTGATGGCGAACATTATTTCCACGATTTATACACTGAAGGAGAAAACATATTACTTGGCTGCTGTATGCTGCGAAATAAGCACTGGCTTGAGGGTGAGCGTTTTTATGTTGTTAAAGAGGGGGAGAAGTTTACAGAGTTTAAGAAAAGCGATGGATATCTAAAATTTAACAACATCAGTTTCGCGTTATCGGTAGAGAATGATTTTGGCATTGTAACAAGTAGCGTGGTAGCAAAACAACTGAGGGATATTAATATTAGAATTGAAGAAGCTGAAAATGAAACGGCGGGTTTTCGGCAATCATTTGAAGAAGATTTATATCTTATTAAAGAGCGTTATGAAAACTTCTCCAACAACAGCGGAATTTATGCTCTAAACAATTCTTTTTACGAGGCAATAGAAAAAATATCAAATTTAACAATATACAGCGACTACTCATCCAGTTTTTCAGTGTACTTTACACTGGCGGACGAGGGAGATATTACCATAACCTTACCTGAGTGCAGATATATCGGAGGTGTACCTTCTTTTGCAAACGGTGAAACTTGGGAACTCAACTTTAGAAATAATGTTGTTGTAGGGGGCAAAGTAGAATGAACTTACTTGCGATAAGACGCCGTGCGTTAATGATGAATATTAAAAAGTTCATAAGGAGCATAGCGGGAGCACCACCTCTTAGTTTGATAAAATGCTTCAATGAGCAGAGTGTTATTAACTATAGAATAGATGGAAATAGCCAACAAGATGGAGAACCAACACCAGACGCACCTATTGAAATTGAAAGTGTAGGAGAAAAGACAAATAATTTATTTGATACTAAGGCTTTAGAACAAGGTACTATTCAAGACTCAAACGGTAAACTTATTGATAGTACAACAAAGGTAAGAACTTCTTTGTTTGTTTTAGATAAAGGAACATACACAATTAAAGTAGAAAATACAAATAG
>JAZRZR010000072.1:0-12538 GCA_045601525.1 Acutalibacteraceae bacterium | reverse complement strand
TAGATTTATTTTTTTCTTGCACATATCGTTTGTAATTGATGCCATAACTCCTGTATATGGCAAACGCAAATTCTTCTCTAAGACGTGCTTCCAAATCGCGTGGGGTGATGTAAAGCCGCAATCGGCAAGTACACCCTTTACGTTTTCGGGCAGCTCGCCGCCCGTTGCCATAAGTACGGTTGAAGCCCCCATAGAAATTCCGCAAAGGTATATAGGCAAGGCGTCGAAGCCGTTTTGATTAAGCCACAATAACCAATCAACACAATCAAAGCGTTCGGTAAGCCCAAAGCCCATATATTCTCCACCGCTTTGCCCTTGAGCCCTTTGCTCTACAAAGAGAATATCACAATCGTTTTTCCTTAAAAATGGAAAAATAATTCCGAAATCTTTATCCCAACTCGAACGCCAGCCGTGCATTGCCAAAATAACCCTTTTAGGACTATTAGAACGATACAAATGACCTATAAGGCGTATGCCGTCGGAGGAGATAATCTCAACCTCCTCTAATTTTTCCTCTTGTAAAAGCCTGGCCGCCTCGGCTTGCCGTTCAAAAACCTCTCTCAAATGGTCAGACCCTGCAAGTTTTTTTCGTGATTTTTCTATATGCTTAGGCTCTTTTCTATCAAAGGCAATTTGCATTAGAGATTCAGTTGTAGCATATGCCACCACCGCCGCAAGAGCCGCTATGCCTGTTAAGGCTGCCGCAGCAGCTATAACCTTTTTGGTTTTTTTATCCATAGCGTCTCCTTAACTAATCTCCTTATTTTTAGAACATTTTTTGATAATGGTGAAGTTGCGAACGGCATATAAAACACCCGAAAAAATCAACATACCGCTACAAAGCAATATGGATATATTTGAAATAAATGAGGGCAACCCCCACCAAATAATATGCAAAACCATTGTGGAATAAAGCAAAACGGTTGTCACCTTTCCGTGCCATACTGCGCCCTGCACCTCATCCGAACGATTTATAACCACAAGGCTCACAATAGCCGAAAAGACTTCCTTAACAACGAGTATTATTAGGGGTAGCAGCATATATCTAAACCTACTGCAAAGGCAAAAGAGGGTTACTATTTGGGTTAACTTGTCGGCAACAGGGTCAAGAGCCTTGCCAAAATCACTTATCATATTGAATTTTCGCGCGATAAAGCCATCAACAATATCGGTAGCACCCGACAAAAACAAAACCGCCGTTGCCGCCGAATACTTTTCTTTTACGCTATAAAGCCATACAAAAACAGGTATAAGGCAAATTCTAAAAAAGGATAGAACATTAGGTATGGTTATTACCCTATGCTGATATTTTGAAGTTTGATTTGTTTCCAATTAAAAAAACCTCCCAAAGTTATGTAACGGCAACCTTATCCACATTCATTATACCCCTTTTTTACAACAAATTATCAATTATTTGTGAACTTTCTTAAAAAACAAAACTTTTCCTTAGAGCAAATATATTATAGAAAACCACCCAATGCTAACGGGTGGTTTTTGAATAGTGAATTATTCAAGAGATTTTATTATACTTTTATCTATTGCCATACATTTTTTCATAATAATTTTGGTATTCACCTAAAATAATGGTTTCCCACCATTCCTTATTGTCTAAATACCACTTAATAGTTTTATCTATACCTTCGGCAAAATTGGTTTCGGGGAGCCAACCTAATTCATTATGAATTTTTGTCGGGTCGATAGCATAACGCATATCGTGTCCCTTACGGTCGGTTACATAGGTTATAAGGCTTTCGGGTTTGCCGAGTTTTTGACAAATAAGCTTTACTATATCAATATTTGCCATCTCATTATGGCCGCCGACATTATAAACCTCTCCAACTTTTCCGTTATGAATAATAAGGTCAATGGCTTTGCAGTGGTCTTCAACATACAACCAATCTCGCACATTTTCGCCCTTACCATATACAGGCAACGGCTTATCGTTCAAAGCATTTGCAATCATAAGCGGAATAAGTTTTTCGGGGAAATGATAGGGTCCATAATTGTTTGAACAACGGCTAATAGAAACCGGCAATTCGTATGTTCTATGATAAGCAAGAACCAAAAGGTCGGCCGCCGCTTTAGAAGAAGAATAGGGGCTACTTGTGTGGATAGGTGTTTTTTCGGTGAAAAACAAATCAGGTCTATCAAGTGGCAAATCGCCATAAACCTCATCGGTGGAAACCTGATGATAACGCTTAATTCCGTATTTTCTACAAGCATCCATCATAACGGCAGTACCCATAATATTTGTTTGCAAGAAAATTCCCGGGTCCTCAATAGAACGGTCAACATGGCTTTCCGCCGCAAAGTTCACCACAATATCGGGTTTTTCCTCTTCAAAAAGGTTATACACTGCTTCCCGGTCACAAATATCTGCTTTTACAAAACGAAATTGCGGATGATTTAGAACCGATTTTAAGGTTAAAAGGTTACCCGCATAGGTCAACTTATCAAGGCAAACAATACGATAGTCCGGATATTTTTTAAGCATATAAAACACGAAATTCGAACCAATAAAGCCTGCTCCGCCTGTTACTATTATAGTCATTTGTTAATCCTCCTTGGCGATTGTCAATAAATACTGACCATACTCTGTCATTTTAAGTTCCTCGCCAATAGCTATAAGCTGTTCGGTTGTAATAAAGCCTCGGCGCCAAGCAATTTCTTCAATACAAGAAATATAAAAGCCCTGCCTATCCTGAACAGCCTCAACATATTCCGCCGCTTTAAGCATACCGTTAGGTGTACCCGTATCCAACCAGGCCATACCACGTCCCAAAAGGGTAACGTTTAACTCATTGTTTTCGAGATACACATTGTTAATAGCTGTAATTTCTATTTCTCCACGTGCAGAGGGTTTTACATTTTTGGCGATTTCTACAACCCTGTTATCGTAGAAATAAAGTCCGGGAACTGCATAGTTTGACTTTGGGTTTTGGGGCTTTTCCTCAATGGAAATAACCTTATGATTTTCATCAAACTCTACAACACCAAAAGAACGAGCATCTTTTACGGGATAACCGAACACTGTTGCGCCAACCTTATTTTCCATGGCTTTGTGCAAAATCTTGGTCATATTTTGGCCATAAAACACATTATCGCCCAAAATTAAGCATACACTATCATCGCCAATAAATTCTTCGCCGAGAATAAATGCATCGGCGAGTCCCCTCGGGGTATCCTGCACTTTATATGTAATTGATATACCTATCTTTTTCCCATCTCCCAAAAGACGCTGATACACAGGTGTATCCTCGGGTGTAGAAATGATTAAAATATCTCTTATACCGGCAAGTAATAATACTGATAACGGATAATAAATTAACGGTTTATCATAAACCGGCAACAACTGTTTTGATACCGCTTTAGTCATTGGATAAAGTCGCGTTCCTTTGCCTCCGGCAAGAATTATACCTTTCATAAATGCTCCTCCTTGATTATTCAAGAATAATGTTGCAAATTTTATCTACATCTGCCAAATCTAAATCGGCATAAAGCGGCAGTGTTAAAACTCGAGATGCTATATAATCTGCAACCGGTGTTTTTTCTTTTCCCGATGTTGCGTAGCCTTTATAACACTCAAATGCATTAACAAGCGGATAGAAATACTTTCTTGCAATAATATTGTGTTCTTTCAATTTTTCGAAAACTTCATCTCGGGTATATTTATAGCCATCAAAAACGACCGGCAAATACGCATAATTCGATTTAACATTTTCTTGCTCATTACACAATTTAATGCCTTTAATATCAGATAATCTTTTTCTGTATTGTTGTGTGACCATCTTGCGCTTTGAAATTTCTTCATCAATATGTTTAAGATTGCAAATGCCCATCGCTGCTTGAAACTCGTTCATTTTTGCATTAGCCCCAATATAACGGCACTCTTCACCTTCAAGGCCAAAATTTTTGCGGGCGTTGAGCACTTGTTCAAACTTATCATCACGATAACATATAGCGCCACCTTCTATTGTGTTAAAAACCTTGGTTGCATGGAAGCTGAACATAGACGCATCCCCCATACAAGCAGCGCTAATACCTTTATATGTAACTCCGAATGCGTGGGCCGCATCATAAATTACTTTAAGCGAGTGCTTTTTAGCAATTTCATCAATCGCCTCAATGTTGCAAAGGTTTCCATAAACATGCACGGGAACAATTGCCACCGTTTTTTCCGTTATAAGTTCTTCCAATTTTGAAACATCTATAGTGTAATCTTCTTCATTCACATCGCAAAAAACCGGAATTAAACCATTTCTGGCAATCGCATTTGTTGTAGAAACAAAGGTGAACGGTGTTGTAATTACTTCGCTTCCCGCAGGAAAACCCATCGTTTCAATTATATGTTCCAATGCTAAATGGCCATTTGTATAAAGGGTTACATGAGGCACTTCTAAATACTTTTCCAACTCTTGTTGGAGTTTATTGTGCTTTGCGCCCATATTTGTAAGCCAACGGCTTTCCCACAGTTCTTTTATTTCTTCGCAGTATTCCTCATATGCGGGCATTGAGGAACGTGTCACATTGATACCAGCCATAGTTACTCCTCTTAAAACTACTTTTGCTTCAAATCCTAAATCTCTTTGTTTTTCTTGCCAAACATTCTTTTAACTACCGAGAAAATATATTCGAAACTTTCTAAATGGAACAAGAACGAACAAGCAACATAAACAAGCACACCCACCAAAACTTGAATGAAAAGCATTAGGTAAAGATTTATGGGCAACAAGGTTATACAATAAACAACTACACCCATAAATGCCGACAATAAAATTTGCGGCAACATATCCCTTACTTGATGCAAATAACTATATCCCAACAACTTTTTATTTGGTGAAGAATTGATTATTTGAGAAATTACCGTTGTAACTAACAAACTATATGCCATCGCTTCTACGCTAATAAACATAGTTGCCACCAAGGCAATCATACCGATAATTTTCTTTATAATTTCAAGCCTTAAAAATATATCGCTGCGGCCTAACGCTTTAATTGCATTAAGGTTTGCCGTATGGATAGGATAAAAGGCCATCGTAAAGCAAAAAATTCTTAAATAAAATACACTTGGAAGCCACTTTTCAGTTAATAATATCCTGATTAAAGGTTCGGCGCATACTGCCAAGCCCACCATAATAGGCATCATAATATATGTACTTGTTTTTATGGCTCTGCGCGTCATATTGCAAATGCGCTTTTTATCATCTTGCTCCGATGACATCGCAGGCAGCAACACACTATCAATTGATGAATTTATATTTGTAACAATTATATTTGGAAATTGGTTGCCCTTATTGTAAAAAGCCAAATCCTCGGCGGTGTATAGTTTGCCGATAACCAATTGCCTAATGTCTTTATATACCGTATCCAAAAGGCTTGAAACCAACAATTTCCAGCCGTATGTAAACAACCCTTTAAGTCTTGAAAAAGAGAACATAGCCTTAGGACGCCATTTAACTGTAAGCCAAAGTATGCAAGTACCAACCACATCATTAAACAAATGCTGTGCCACAAGCGCCCAAACGCCAAACCCCATCAATGCCATAACAATTCCTAAAACAGCTGCGCCGATTGTAGCGCCGATTGTGGCATAAAAGAAACGTTTGAACATCATATTTTTAGAAACGTATGACTGCTGTACATTTCTAACACCCGAAACCAAAAGGCTTAAACTAACTACACGCACAATCGCTGTAAGTTCGGGCATATCGTAAAACTTTGCAATCAATGGCGCTGCAAAAAACATACCTATGTATATTACTGCGCACATTATAAGATTAAAATAAAAAACTGTGGAAAAATCTAAATCATCGGCGCCTTTCTTTTGCACCAATGCCGTTCCCAAACCGGAATCAATAAAAACACGCATTATCGTATTAAACACTGTTACTAACGCTATTGTACCATATACACCCGGGTCTAATATTCGAGCCAGCACAATTGAAACAACAAATGTAACACCCTGGGCCCCTATGCGTTCCATAAATCGCCAAAAGAAGTTGGCGAAAACCTTTTTATTTTCCATATATACCTACCTTAGCCGTTTATTTTAATTTTGAAATAAACGGGAACACTGCTTTTATGATTATAACAATACGCCGTTTAAGTGAAAGAGATGAAAAAATGTCCCTATACTGTTTTGATAGAGCCTCTTTGTGTTTATTAGAGTTAATCAGGAAATTAAATTCATTTTGACGAAGTTTTCTTTGGATTGCCGCCTCGTATTTTCCGCCTGTTTCCTTGTTCAAAATATCAAGCATAGTTTTTATACGCTCGCTATGAGTAAGCCATCTTGACTTGTCGGCACTCATCCTCACTGTCCATGAGCCCGCCGTTTTATAACGATAAACAGACATATATTCATCTAAATACAACATACCTCCACGAACTGCACCGGCAAGTTGCAAGGTATAGTCTATATATATACTCTTTCTAAAATCGGGCGGATTTTTAACTATTTCATTCCTATAAAAGAGTGATGCCGTAGCAACAAAACCGCCGCCGCCCAAAATAACATCCTCAACGGATAATATTGTGTTGGTTTTCGCCGGCCTTATATACTTCTTCTTTTGGTCGTTAGTTGCATCAAGTTGTATTGAAGCGTGAGCGCAAATATCAACCTCGGGATGAGCCTCCATCGCATCATACTGTTTTTGGAGTTTAAGTGGATCTATCCAATAATCATCGCCTTCGCAAAAAGCAATGTATTTACCTCTAACACGTGGCTCCTGAAATATTCTCGGCGCGCCTAATCCTTTAGAATATTGGTTTTCGGTTTGATAAATAGGTTTGATAAGCTCTGGGTATTTTTGTTCATATTCTCGTATAATATCGGCTGTATTATCGGTGGAAGCATCGTCGTGCACTAAAATTTCAAAAGGAAAGTTTGTTTTTTGTGTTACAAAGCTTTCCAGTGCATCGCGTATATACATACCATGATTATAAGCATTACATATAATACTAACCTTAATATCTTCCATTATGTTTACTCCTGTTTTATTCATACTGAAGCTTATCAATACGACTTGTCGAACCGCTTCTAAAAGAGATTATAAAACCCCCAATATACACTGTAAATGATACCATATATTGCTCTAAAAATCAAGAGTTTTATAGTGCGCATTACAAACGCTGTATCGCATTGAATTTATTAAAATAAAGGTTAAATTAAATTAAAAATAAAAGCCACCCGGAATACCGAGTGGTTTTTGTTTTTAATAATATTACATTTCGCCTTGCTGTTTGGCTGACTTCTTTTTGCTTGAAGTCAACGCCTTTTCGCCACTTATATACATAATCAGCATACCAAATAACACTAAAATTGTAGATGCTTTAATTATGATTGGGAAAATAATTCCATGTATAAAGGCACAAATCAAGGTCGCGGCTTCTCCACCGATAATAAGTGCTGCGAGATAGCCGAAAAAAGTGAGGCCGCCGCCAAACAAACAAATTATAATTCCATAACCAAATATCGTTCTAAGCACTTCTGAAATCTTTTGCATAATTTTTTTCATAACGCTACCTCCTTAAAGCCCTAAAATAGGAAGCCAGCCCATAAGAACAATCACCTCGAGAATAAACTGAGCGGCAACCCACCAAAGATTATTCTTAAAGGTTTTAGAAAAATCAGATTCTGCCAAGGTCATACCCGCATACATTCCAAGTCCTAACGGGGGTGTAATGCCACACATTACTCCGCATATACAGGGCAACATTGCCGCCGCCAATAAAGGATTACAACCCACGCCGCCTAAAATAGTAATAAACATAGGGCCAAATATAACAACCAATGAAGAGCCCGGAACTACCATACCCATAAAGCAGGTAATTATACAAATTGCTATAACCGTACCTAATTTGCCAAAGTTCCAAGAAGAAATAATTGCGCCCATTTCCTCAGCTACATTCAAATCGCTAAACAAGGAGCCTATCATATATCCAAAAATACAAACACCTATTGCCGGCGCTATGGTTTTAATACTATTACCAAAAATTCTAGCAAGATTTTTAATTTTAATTATAGATTTATCCTCTGCCGCAAAGCAAGTGTAAATTGAAGCAAGTCCTCCTATAAACAGCAAGACAGAACTCGACATATATTTAGCACCCGTTTCGCCAAGACGGTCGGTAAAAACAGTAGCCTTAAAGAAATAATCCAATACAAACGGCAAAAGAATTATTACAGGCAAGAGTAAGCCTTTCCAGCCTTTCTTTAAGGTTTCCTTCATGCTTGGCAATTCGTCTTTTGACATAGGTTTCACTTTGTAATACTTGCAAAACGCCCATACCATAACAAGCCTTTGGAGCACAAACCATATCGCAATCCCCCACAAGACAATCCAAAATTGACCTGTTGTTATATTCATACCGGGATACAGTGCCGTAAAGGCTCCCATCGCAGCAACAATATTAGAGGAAGGTGGAATCATATTACCCATATAGCTGGCGTTGCTCTCAATATTAGCCGCTAATTCCGCAGGGAATCCCGTGCGTTTCATCGCAGGTATTGTCAATGCGCCTGTCGCCATAACATTTCCGGGGCCAGAACCTGACAACGCCCCCATAAAAGCACTGGTAATAACAGCGGTGTATCCAGCGCCGCCGGTTAAACGCCCGATAAAAGAAAGTATAACCGCTATACAACTATCAATGATTTTTGTTTTGGTCAATAAAATAGACATCGACACAAATGCAACCATCGAATAAATAAGAGAAGTTGAAAGTGCATCATCAATATACACTAACACGCTACTCCAAGTTCTTGTTATCGTCAACAAGATTATAAAACTTAATAAAACTGCTTCGTAAATAGGTCTCTTGAACGCAACAAACCATACAATTATCACGGCAAGCATTACGCAGAGATAAATAATTGAAAGTGGCATTTTCTTCTCCCTTTTATTTCTTTTTAGTTATATTGGCAATCACCTTTTGGTTATATTATACCTTTTTTTCGTGAATTTGTCAAGACTTTATTTTACTCTTGAAAAAATAGGTGTAAAGGTATATTATATACATATAGAAAACTATAAGGGGAATAAAATGAACACCAAACAATTACAGTACGCTTTAATGCTTTATGAAAACCTTAACTTTTCGGCCGTTGCAGAAAAAATTGGAATTTCGCAACCCGCCTTAAGCAAACAAATACATAATCTCGAAAACGATTTGGGTGTTAAACTTTTTGACCGAACTTCGTCGCCTCTTACCATTACCCCGGCGGGAGAACATTTTTTTACAGAAGCTCGAAAACTTTTATACACAGAAGGCCAATTGCTTCGGTCCATGCAAGATTTCCAATCCGGCAAACGAGGCTCTCTTACAATCGGCATCTCCCCTTTCCGCAGTATGTATTTAATACCGGAAATCATTAACGCCGTTACAGAAAAATATCCAAACATCAAAGTTGTGTTACACGAAAAATCAAGTAACATTTTAAGAAAAGAAGCAGCCGAGGGAAAATACGATTTTGCTATTGTTAATCTGCCAATAGACGAATCTCTATTGGAATATACTCCTATTGAATCAGACGAATTAGTACTTGCTGTTCCGAAAAAAATGCGAGAAAAGCTCTCCGAGAACGAAAAAATTGAATTATCCGACTGCAACAATATACCTTTTATAGTAGTAAGCAAAACTCAAGAAATGCGCCAGTTGTTTGATAAATGTTGCACAAATTCACATTTTTCTCCTAATATCATAATGGAGGTTGTTGGAATAAGCACTGCATGGACTATGTGTCGCGCCGGAATAGGCGCCACCCTTTTACCTCGGCAATTTGTTCAATATATGGGATTGGATAATAACATCTCGCTTTACACCTTAAAGCACAATTTTCACTCATGGCAACCTGTTATCGTATCCCGTAAGGGACAATACATTTCCCAATATGCCAAATATGCTATAAGTCTTTTAACAAAACAGATATAAGAAAAAACCGAACTGCAAAATGCCCACGCCTTATCGGGCAACATCAGCAGTTCGGTTTTTTAATCAATAAACGAGTTCTGTCAACAAATCATGGCGCATAATATCATTGCCAAAAGAATCTATAACCTTGATTTTTGACAAGGCTAAGTTATATTTTTTCTGCAACTCCTCCAAAGTATCAGCTTGTATGGTGAAACCACCTATTCTATCACCACTATTGGAAGCGTTGTCCATTTTTGCACCCTTCCACTTAAAAACAAAATACTCCGAAAGAACTCCTTGCTGTTTTAATTCGTCAAAACCTTCCAAATGGTCAAAGACACCCTTATGACAATAGATAAAGACATTAGAAATATACTTTGACTCAGGTTCGCTAATCTTAACTGTCGGTATCTCTCCCAAAGTTAAGTCAACTACCGCTTTTATAACATCAAAACCAGAAACGCGTTTTATAAGTTGATACTTAACGCCACCACCTGTACGTGCACTGAATTCCAATATATAAACCTGTTTGCCATCAGAAATCATTTGTATAAGCATAAGTGAGTTTTTAAGCCCGAAAGCATCGGCAATTTGTTGTGCCGTCTTTTGAATTTGGCTATGTACATCATCGATTTCAACAATAGGATACCGTGTACGGAAAATAACAAATTTATCATCATCAGGAATCTTATCGCTATATGCCTTAGATAATACATAAGCTTTCCCATTCTCTACCTGAACATCAACTGTTATTTCAAGTCCCTCAATAAATTCTTCAATAATAGCCGTTTTAGTACGACTAAAATTAACCGCATCCTTAAAAGCAACTACCAACTCATTACGATTATATACCTTCTTAACTCCCTTAGAGCTATTGCAATCAACCGGTTTAACAATACAGGGATACTTCAAATCTGAAATTTCCGTTTCATCAAGCTTTTCCATAATCAAATGTTTTGCAGTTGATATGTTATTTTTCGTGAAAATTTCTTTCATATATGATTTATTTGTTACATTGAGCGCTGTTTTATAGTCAATATAACAAGGAAGGCCTAATGTTTCAGACACCTTTGCTACGGTAAGTAGCGCCTGGTCAGTACAGGCCGTTATGAGAAAATCAACACGTTCCTTTGCTGCCACCTCTGTAATAGCCTCGATATCCAATGTGGAAACCTGATAAAATTTATCTGCGTACGCCTTTGCAACAGGCTCTTCGTAATAATCAGCCAACAATACTGTAATGCCACGGCTCTTTAATTCGTTAATAAGGGCAATTTGTGGATAGCCTCCGGCCAACACTAAAGCTTTCATCAATTTTTCTCCGTTTGAATCAATAATATTGTATTTATGTTAACACATTTTTTAAATGTTGTAAAGCAAAAGTTAGACTACAAACAATACTATAACATTTCATCTTTGTTTTTTGTATTTGCACATCTTGTTTAACAACAACATCTATTCTTTGCATGATTTTTTTGATATTTGAGTCCATTACAATACCGTTTCCAATAAAATACGGGCTATGGAATTCCATAGCCCGTCTTATAAAACAATGTACAATACGTGATTTCCTATGTGCCGTTATTAATCAAGGGGCTTCATTGTTGGGAAGAGTATTACCTCACGGATGGTGTCCGAATTGGTAAGAAGCATTACTGCACGGTCAATACCGATTCCCATACCGCCTGTGGGTGCCATACCATATTCAAGTGCTGTGAGGAAATCCTCGTCAAGCATCTCGGCCTCATCATCACCACGCTCACGAAGTTCAAGTTGCTTTTCGAAGCGTTGTCTTTGGTCAATGGGGTCATTAAGTTCGGAATAAGCATTAGCAAGTTCGCTATGGCAAACAAATAATTCAAAACGCTCGGTAAGGCGGGGATCTATCGGAGATGCCTTTGTAAGCGGTGAAACCTCAACAGGATACATTGTAATAAATGTGGGTTGGATAAGCTTGTCCTCGACGCGTTGGTCAAAGCAAGCATAAAGAGCGTTACCCCAGGTCCTATCGGCTGTTTCAGCCAACTCAACGCCGATTTTTTCAGCCGCCGCTACTGCCTCGGCATCATCGGTGATAGCGCCAAAATCAATGCCGACATATTCCTTAACGGCATCAACCATTGTAAGTCTGCGCCAACCGGGTGTTAAGTCAATCTTTTCGCCAAGCCACTCAACCTCGTATGTTCCGTGAATTTCCTTTGCGGCGCCCGAGATAATACCCTCGGCAATATCCATCATATCGTGGAAATCGGCATAAGCCTGATAAAGTTCAACGGTTGTGAATTCGGGGTTATGCTTGGGGTCCATACCTTCATTACGAAAAATTCTTCCGATTTCATAAACCCTATCCATACCGCCGACAATAAGGCGCTTTAAGGGAAGTTCGGTTGCAATTCTCATATACATAGGTATGTTAAGAGTGTTGTGGTGGGTAACGAACGGGCGAGCCGCTGCACCACCAACAATGGTGTTAAGTACAGGTGTTTCAACCTCGATATAGTTCATATCATCGAGATATTTTCTCATAAACTTGATAAACTTCGAACGAATTTCAAAGTTGCGCTTAACATTCTCGTTCATTATAAGGTCAACATAGCGTTGGCGGAAACGAAGGTCATTATTG
>JAZRZR010000071.1:0-2156 GCA_045601525.1 Acutalibacteraceae bacterium | reverse complement strand
CAATTTTCACTTGTCCTTTTGCAATGTTTTTCCTATAATTATTATAGTATATTATTTTTTCAAAAAAAGCAAGTGTATATATACTCATTTTTACATATTCTAAAAGGAGGAATTTTATGGCAATTATGAGTGTACGCTCTCCCCTTGAGCGCGAAGATTTAGGGGTTGTAACCACACACGAGCATGTTTTGCTTGACCTTACAGCGTTTTATCAAAATCTACCTGTTAAGGGAATTGCGGACCCCTCAACCCAAAAGGTTGAAATGTGGAATCTTGGTATTTTAAGCCGTGATTGTTATGCACTTAAGGACAATCTCTTACTCGACAGCGAGGAATTGGCAATAAATGAACTTCTTCATTTCAAAGAAGCGGGCGGTAAAACCGTTGTTGATGCTTCGCTACCTGGAATTGGGCGTGACCCGGCCGCACTTAAGCGCATTTCGGAAAAAACCGATTTGAACATAATTATGGGCACAGGCTTTTATGTTGGTCAAACACACCCAAAAGAACTTGACGATATGAACGAGCGCCAAATTGCCGACCTTATGGTTAACGAACTTACAGTTGGCATTGATGGTATTAGAGCAGGATATATTGGTGAAATCGGCATCAGTGAAATATTTGATGATAAAGAACGCAAGGTTTTGCGTGCTGCCGCACTCGCCTCTTTAGATACGGGCGTGCCAATAAATGTACATATTAACCCTTGGACTGTAAACGGCCTTGAGGCCGCCGACGTTCTTCTGGAAAAAGGCGCCCCTGCTGACCGTATTTGTATAAGTCACATCGATGTTGAAAATCGTGAAGATTACATATTTGAACTGCTAAACAAAGGCGTATATGTCGAGTTTGACAATTTCGGCAAGGAGTATTATATTCGCCGCGAGGTTAGAAACTCGGGCTACGGTCTTTTTGTACACGATACCGACCGTGTTGCGCTTTTGAAGAAAATGATTAATGCAGGCTTTATAAAACAAATACTTTTATCCTGCGACTTATGTCTTAAAAACCTCACCCACGCTTACGGCGGTTGGGGTTACGACCATGTACTTACCAACATCGTTCCGATGATGGAAGATGAAGGTATTACTAAAGAACAAATCCACACCCTTTTGGTAGAAAACCCTGCCGATTGGCTATGCGGAAAGGAGAAATAATATGATTAACATACCATCTATTCCCCTTTATGAATTCAAGGAAAGAATAACAAAGGTACAAGAAATTATGGCGAAAGAGGGCTGGGATTTAATTCTCACCTATGGTAATGAGGCCGAGCCGCAATATATTAGATATTTTTCTGATTATTGGCCCTCTTTTGAAACGGCAGGCGTGCTTATTCCGGCAAAGGGAGAGCCTATGCTACTTATCGGTCCCGAAAGCTACACCTACGCTTCCGACCGTTCAGTTATTCCTGATATTCGTTTGTTAAAGGCTTTTAGAGAATCTTCTGAGCCTGAGTATCCCGGAAAAAAACTTGATACATTCGGGGCCCTTTTCAAAGAAGTTATGGGAGATAAGCCCATAAATAAATTTGGAGTTGCAGGTCTTCCCCTTATGACAATCGGTGTTTATGAGGCATTAAAAGAAGCTTTGGGCGAAACCAAAATTCTTAAGGCCGATGAGGTTGTTAATAAAATTCGTATGAACAAAACCGAAAACGAGCTTGAGTGCATGCGTGCTGCCGCAAAAATCACTGCGCAAACCTTTGATTATGTGCTTGAAAACATCAAGGTTGGTATGACTGAGCAACAGGTTGCAGGTTTAGCACTTGGTAAAATGCATGAGCTCGGTGCTGAGCGCGAATCTTATCCCGTTTGGGTACTTACAGGCAGGGGCTCCAACCAAGCCATAAGCCGTCCGCGTAACAAAAAAATTGAAAAGGGCGATATGACCTTTATCCAAATC
This sequence comes from Acutalibacteraceae bacterium, assembly GCA_045601525.1. GTDB lineage: Bacteria > Bacillota > Clostridia > Oscillospirales > Acutalibacteraceae > SIG565. The sequence goes on along the minus strand of JAZRZR010000071.1, from coordinate 251 downwards.
GGCGCCCGTGTTGCAGGATATGCATCAAGTATCGGACGTCCTGTTGTATTTGGCAAGGCAACCCCTGAACAAAAGGAATTAATTGAGGTTGGCTACAAGGCCCAAGAGGATGTTATAAATATGCTTAAAGCAGGCGTCCCCGCCTGTGAGGTTGCAAAATTCCACATTGAAAACGTTACAAAAATGGGATATGGTGATTGGTTGCTTTACGGGCCTTGCCACGGCAACGGAACAATGGAGGGTGAAGCTCC
>JAZRZR010000070.1:0-2682 GCA_045601525.1 Acutalibacteraceae bacterium | reverse complement strand
GGGGGAGTATTTAGTTTTAATAATGAAGCCCTTTGAACTTTTCAGATATAATGAAATCTTTATGAAAGGGGTGCCTGAAAACGCTCTTTGTTCTTTTGATAATCAAAACGATAACGGATTGGCCTCTTTAATGGAAATGGCTCAAGAGGAATATGAAAGGGAGGGCTTTAGCGATGTTATAGCCGCCTATCTCACTGCGATTTTCGGAAAGCTTTTGCCTTTTTATAACATAAAAAAAGCAAATTATTCTCGAGATAATGCCTTAAGGGTTTTGGAGTTTTGCACAACGCATTGTAAGGAAGATTTGTCGGTAGAAACGGTTGCACAACATCTCTCAATTAGTAAGAGTTGTGTGTCACATATATTCAGCAACCGCATTTCAATGAATTTTTGTGATTACATTAACTCCTTGCGCTTAAAAGAGGCCGAAGAAATTTTAAGAAATAAAAACTATTCGATAACCGAGGTGGCCTCTCTTTCGGGTTTTGCCACAATCCGTACCTTTAATCGTGCTTTCCTTAAAAAGCACGGAATTTCACCAACGGCATATCGCAAAGCATTAAAGGAATAATATCAGTCTTTTTTTCAATAATAAAAATGGTGATATTATGTGCACAGCAATTGGATTTGTCAGTGAAAATTTTTATTTCGGGCGAACATTAGATTACGAAATTTCTTTTGGTCAAAAGGTGGTTATAACCCAACGAAATTATCCGTTTAAGTTTTATATGGAAGGAAAAAACAACAGCCACCCCGCCATAATAGGTGCGGCGGCCGTTGTTGATAATTATCCCTTGTATTTTGAGGGCGCAAACGAAGAAGGCCTTTGTGTTGCCGCCCTTAATTTTGTTGGAAATGCCGAGTATTTTGAGGAAAAGGAAGGCTTTTATAATATAGCTCAATATGAATTTATACCTTGGCTTTTAAGTAACTATAAAAGCGTTGCCGAGGCAGAAAAAGTGTTGGATAGGGTGAATATAACAAATAAAAACTTTAGCGCCCAAATGCCTGCCGCTCGGCTTCATTGGTTAATTGCCGATAAAGAGAAAAGTATAACGGTAGAGTCGGTAAAGAATGGCCTTAAGGTTTATCAAAACCCTCTTTGTGTTTTAAGCAATAATCCGCCCTTTGATTATCAAATGTTTGCGCTTAATAATTATATGCATTTGTCGGCCGAGGCGCCCCTTGATACCTTTTCGCCCGAAATCAAACTCGATAGGTATAGCAGAGGTATGGGCGCTATAGGACTGCCGGGCGATAACACCTCGCAGTCACGCTTTATAAGGGCGGCCTTTGTAAAGTCTAACACAAAAAAAGGTGATAATGAAAACGAAAGGGTTTCAGCCGCTTTTCATATATTTTCCTCGGTAGAGCAAAGGCTTGGTTGCACCGTTTTGGATGACGGAAGCCTTGATAAAACTATATATACCGCCTGTATAAACGCCGATAAGGGTGTGTATTATTACACAACCTATGAAAATCACGCAATAAGTGCGGTGAGCCTTGAAGGGGTAGAAAAAGACGGCGACGGCCTTTTTATTTACGATATGGGGAAAAACGAACAAATAATTCGCCAAAATTAAAGAAAATAGCACAATTTATAATTGCCTTTTGCATCAAATGATAATAAAATAGAATCGGAGGAGATAATATGCTTAAAACTCTTGAAAACTATTTGATAAAATTTGAATATCCCGAGGAATCGCATAGCACATTTATTTCTTGCCTTAATGATATTATGCAAGATGCTAAAGCCAATGCGGTTTTAATAGAAATAATAGAAAACTATAAAGCAACCAAAAAACTTGAGGGTATACTCGAAAAGATTCCCCTTATAAATGAGCAAATAAAAGGAAATGAATATACAACCGCCGAGGTAATTTTCTCACTTTTAACAAAGCCCTGTCTTGAATTTTATAAATCAGAGGGACTAAGCGAAGAATTATGGTTTGATACTATGCAAGACCTTAAGTATAATATGCTTCACTGCAAGGATATTAAGGGTATTTGGGGAACCTTTGTGGCCCCTTGGCATATAAGATTTTTTGAGATGACAATATTTAAGCTTGGCCGCTTGCAGTTCGAGATTGTTCCCTTTGATGCCGATGAATTCCGTGTGGGAGATAAGGTAATCAAAAGGGGAGAGAAGGTAATAAATGTACATATACCGAGAACCTTGACATCTCTGTCTCCCGAGGCCTGTGAGGACGCTTATAGTAAGGCGGCAAATTTTTTTGCTGATGAACTTAAGGGTTTGCCGACAACCTTTGTTTGTTTCAGTTGGCTTTTGTATCACGAGAATAAGGATATTTTGCCTGAGTATTCTAATATTCGTAAATTTATGCTTCGTTATGAGCATATATATACCGATTATGACCCTGAGGGTGAACGCCGTGATGCTTGGCGACTTTTCGATATGGACTATACAGGTAATGTTGACGATTTCCCCGAGGACACCTCGGTTCGACGTGCATATAAAGAGCACATGAAGAAAGGCGGAAAAACCGGCTGTAGTTATGGTGCATTTTTTTATAATGATTGTAGTTTGTTGAAACGCTAAAAAGCGCTTCAACAAGCCACTTTGAAAGTGGCTTTTGCAAAATCAAATTGTAAAATTTGATTTTGTACAACACTCATTGCAATGGATATGAACAAATTTCAAAAGAAATTTGTTACAAAATC
>JAZRZR010000069.1:0-4545 GCA_045601525.1 Acutalibacteraceae bacterium | reverse complement strand
GTTATGCTTGTTCTCAAACGCCACTATCAGTTTTGGTATGCTATTTTAGGTCTTAATAAACTTGGTGCAATTGCAATTCCTGCTACTAACCAATTGCTTGACCACGACTTTGAATATCGCTTTAATTCCGCTGAGATAAGCACAGTAATTTGTACCGCCGATGGCGATACTGCTCGACAAATCGAGATTGCCGCCGAAAAATCTCCTTCCTTAAAAAACAAATTAATTGTTAATGGCAAAAGAGACGGCTGGCGCAATTTTGATGATGAATATGTATTATTTAGTTCTCATTTTGAGCGCACTGATGATTCTCCTTGCGGCGATGATAAAATGATGATGTATTTTACATCGGGTACTACCGGCTATCCCAAAATTGCAACTCATAGCCATAAATATCCTCTTGGCCATTTCCACACCGCTAAGTTTTGGCATTATGTTGACCCTGACGGTTTACATTTTACCATTTCAGATACTGGTTGGGCAAAGGCGATGTGGGGCAAACTTTATGGTCAATGGTTGTGTGAAGCAGCCACATTTGTTTACGATTTTGACCGTTTTGATGCGGCTGATATTTTACCAATGTTTGAAAAGTATCATATTACTACTTTTTGTGCACCGCCTACAATGCTTCGTATGATGGTTAAACAAGATATTTCTCAATATGATTTTTCTTCGGTAAGACATATGTCAACCGCCGGCGAGGCCTTAAACCCTGAAGTTTATCGTCAATTTGAGAAGGCAACCGGTCTTCAAATTTTAGAGGGATTTGGTCAAACTGAAAGCACAATGATAATTGGTAATATGATTGGCGCTTCTCATAAAATTGGTTCAATGGGCAAGCCTGCGCCAATTTACAATGTTCAATTGCTTGATGCTGATGGCAACATTGTTAAAGACGGCGAAAACGGTGAGATATGTATCGATGTATCTAACGGTATTCCTTGTGGCTTGTTCACCGGTTATTACCGAGATATTGAAAAGACAAACGAGGTTCTCCACGATGGATATTACCATACAGGCGATGTTGCGTGGCGTGATGAAGACGGTTTCTATTGGTATGTTGGCCGTGTTGATGATGTTATTAAGTCGTCAGGTTATCGTATCGGACCGTTTGAGATTGAAAATGTAATTATGGAATTGCCCTATGTTCTTGAGTGTGGTGTTTCAGCTGCACCCGATGAGGTAAGGGGGCAGGTTGTTAAGGCTAGCATAGTTCTTACAAACGGCACAAAGCCAAGCGAAGAATTGAAGAAAGAAATTCAAGACTATGTTAAGCAACACACGGCACCCTATAAATATCCGAGAATTGTTGTCTTTAGAGATGAATTACCTAAAACAACAAGCGGAAAAATTATTCGTAATAAACTTTAAGGAGTTTTATGGAACCGAAAAGAATTACTCTTTTTGCAGGTCATTACGGAAGCGGAAAGACAAATATTGCCGTAAATTATGCGTTTTATCTTAAAAGCCTTGATTTACCGGTTTTAATTGCCGATTTGGATATTGTTAATCCGTATTTTAGAACAACAGATAGTAAATTAGATTTCGAAAAAAGGGGAATAGAGCTCATTTCTTCACCTTACACCAATTCCAATATTGATATTCCTGCAATTCCCGCCGAAATGTATAGGACTGTTCAGGATAAATCAAAATATGCGATTATTGATGTTGGTGGTGATGACCAAGGCGCAGTTGCTCTTGGAAGATATGTTCCCTTTATTATCGAAGAGGATAATTACGAAATGTTTTTTGTCGCTAACTGTTATCGTCCATTAACCCCTACGGCAGAAGATGCCTTGGAGGTTATGAGAGAAATTGAAGCAGCCTGCAAACTTAAATTTACAGCAATAATAAACAATTCAAATATTGGCAACGAAACTACAAGCAAGGATGTTTTGGATAGCATGCAATTTGCACATAAATTATCCGAAATTTCCGCTTTACCGCTCTTCTTTACAACGGTTACTGATTCCTTGCATAATGAATTGAAAGACAAAATAGAGAATATTTTCCCACTTAAATTACAAGAGAAATACTTTGATATAAAAAATGGAGGTAATTAAATGGCTAAATTAACTTTCAAAACTGACCTTTGCAAAGGCTGTGGTCTTTGTGTTGATGCTTGTCCTAAGAAAATTCTTGTTATTGCCAAGGATAAGATAAACAAAAAAGGTTACTCACCGGCGGAAATAACAAATCAAGAGGCATGTATTGGTTGTGCGTTTTGTGCAACTATGTGTCCCGATTGTATAATTACAGTAGAAAGGTAAGGTGATTTTCTTGGCTAATAAGGTACTTATGAAGGGAAATGAAGCAATTGCTGAAGCCGCTATTATGGCAGGTTGCAGACATTACTTCGGTTATCCTATCACTCCTCAAACCGAAATCGCTGCTTATATGGCAAAGCGTATGCCTAAAATTGGTGGTGTTTTCCTACAGGCCGAGAGTGAGGTTGCTGCAATCAATATGGTTTATGGTGTTGCAGGCACAGGCAAAAGAGTTATGACATCCTCTTCAAGCCCAGGCATCTCTCTTAAAAGTGAAGGCCTTTCTTATATGGCAGGTTGTGATTTGCCCGCATTGGTTGTAAATGTTCAGCGTGGCGGACCCGGTCTTGGTGGTATTCAACCCTCACAGGCTGATTATTTCCAAGCAACAAAGGGTGGCGGTCACGGCGATTTCAAAATGATTGTTTTAGCCCCATCTTCCGTTCAAGAAATGGCAGACCTTACAATCAAGGGTTTTGATTTGGCTGATAAATATCGTATGACAACAATGATTTTAGCCGATGGTACTATGGGTCAAATGATGGAGCCCGTTGAGTTTAGCGAAGTTGCTTCCAACGATTATGATAAATCTTGGGCAGTTACAGGCACTAACCTTCAAAGAAAACATAATATTATAAACTCTCTTTCTCTTGTTCCTGATGAACTTGAACAGTTCAACTTTGAGCGTTATGAGAAATATAAAAAAATCGAAGAAACCGAAGCGATGTATGAAGAATTTATGATGGATGATGCTGAAATTTGCGTTGTTGCATTTGGTATTGCCGCTCGTGTTTCTAAAAACGCAATTTATGCCGCTCGTGAGCAGGGTATAAAGGTTGGTATGATACGCCCGATTACTCTTTGGCCTTTCCCGAGTGAAGTTATAAATAAAGCGGCCGATAAGGTTAAATCCTTTATTTCGGTTGAATTATCAATGGGTCAAATGATTGAAGATGTTAAACTTGCAATGAAATGCAAGAAAGAAATCACTCTTTGTAACCGTTCGGGCGGTATGATTCCGTCACCCGATCAGGTGTTAGAGGCTATTAAAAACGCTAATGAAGGAGGCAACAAATAATGGTAGTTTTTGAAAAACCCCACGCTCTTGCGGATATTCCGCTTCATTACTGCCCCGGTTGCACACATGGTATTATTCACCGTCTTGTTGCCGAAACTCTTGATGAACTCGGTATTGAGGGTAAAACAATAGGCGTCGCTCCCGTTGGTTGTGCAGTTTTTGCGTATAATTATTTCAATTGTGATATGGTTGAAGCTGCCCACGGCCGTGCACCCGCAGTTGCAACAGGTCTTAAGCGTTCATTGCCTGAAAATGTTGTATTTACATATCAAGGCGATGGCGACTTGGCATCAATCGGTATGGCTGAAACAGTGCACGCAGCTGCAAGAAACGAAAATATAACTATTATTTTTGTTAATAATGCTATTTACGGTATGACAGGTGGTCAAATGGCACCTACTTCATTACCCGGTCAGATTACTCAAACCTCTCCTTATGGTCGTGATGTTAACCATTGCGGTTTTCCGATTAAGGTTTCCGAAATGCTTTCTACTCTTGATGGTCCTGAATATATTGAGCGTGTAGCAGTTAATAACGTTAAAAACATTAAAAATGCTAAAAAAGCGATAAAAAAAGCTTTTGAAAATCAAGTGAACAACAAAGGTTTTTCGTTGATCGAGGTTATTTCAAGCTGTCCTACCAACTGGGGCATGACTCCTCAAAAGGCTCTTGAGTGGATTGATGAAAAAATGATTCCTTATTACCCCTTAGGTGTTTATAAGGATAGAAGCGCAGAAAAAGCAGAATAGGGGGAACTAAAATGAATACACAGGAAATACTCATTTCCGGCTTTGGTGGCCAAGGTATTTTGTTTGCCGGTAAATTTTTAGCATACAAGGGCCTTACCGATGACAAAAATGTTAGCTGGTTACCATCATACGGTCCCGAAATGCGTGGCGGTACTGCAAGTTGCGGTATTATTGTTAGTGATATTCAGGTAGGTTCTCCTATCGTTACTAACCCCACTTGTCTTATTGCAATGAATCTTCCGTCTTTGGAAAGATATGAAGGCAGTGTTGTGCCGGGCGGTATTATTATTGTTGATTCGACCTTGGTTGATAAAAAGGTAGAACGCGATGATGTAACTGCTTTCTATGTACCCGCAACTAAGCTTGCTAAGGAAAACGGTTTCGGTTCCTTGGCAAATATGATTTTAATTGGTAAACTTTTGAAGGAATCTCCTGATTTGGATATCGCAAA
>JAZRZR010000068.1:0-3051 GCA_045601525.1 Acutalibacteraceae bacterium | reverse complement strand
TTTGGGCGACTCGGCACCTGTGCCTACCCCAAAAACAGTGGGAGACGAAATTGATATATCTAAAATTTTGCCGATTATAAATAGACTGAAAACGCCCCAAAACAATAGCCGAACAGCACTTTTGCTGGCACTTAGACCCCATTTAAGCCGAGAACGTCAGGCAAGGCTTGATAAGGCGGTAAAACTGCTTAAGGTTGCCGAATTACTTCCCTTTATTCAGGAAAGCGGACTTTTTGATTTGTAGGTGAAAATATGGCTGATTTTACAACCGAAGAAATAGAACGCGCAGCAAAAAGAGTGAGGGAGATGTATGCCCGCTCGGCTTTTAGAAATGAGCCTCAGGATATGCCGCCAACCCCATCTTTTATATCATTACCGAGCCAGGAAGCAAAAGAAAAACCAATCCAAAACGGTAACAAAAAAGGCATACTTAATCTATTTAATTTTAAGAATTTTCCAATGGATTCCGATACCACGCTTTTGCTCGGAATCATACTTTTATTAAGCGGACAAAGCGAAGACGAACTTTTAACTCTTGCTTTGGTTTACATAATGCTTTAAGCGATAAAAAAGAGTAATTTTTATTGTAAATATGGTAAAATTTTTTTCGACAAAAAGTTACAAAAATTTAATTTTTACGACAAAATAAAGGTTGTTATGTTAACCGAATAACCGATAAAACTTATTAAAGTTTTCCACCGAAAAATTAACAAAAATCGGTGCAAAACAAGAGATTTTGGCTTAAAATCGTTAAAAAGTAGTGGAAAACTCGGTGCAAAAGTGGTATTACTGAATATGCAAAAATAATATGTAATAATAAATTATGTCAATGAAAAAACAAAGCAAAAAAAGTTGTGATGTTTCAAAAAGATTTACTTTTTGTCGAAGAAGGAGTATAATGGTTATTGTAAAAAAACAAAAGCAAAAAACGGCTTTTTATTAGAGGAGGCAATTATGAAAACCTCAAGGGTAGTAAGCATTATATTGGTTTTGCTCCTTGTATTTAGTTTGTTTACAGGCTGTGGCGTACATGAAGCAACCGAAAAACCGCGCGACATAGCAAATGAAATAAAGGCGTTTGCCGATTCAGATATCGAATGGATAGAACTTGAAAAAAGCGAGATAGCAAACTATTTCGGCTTTACAAAGGAAAAAATTGTTGATTCGGCCGTTTTTCTTGATACCGATGAGATAAAGAATAATATGATAGCGGTATTTTCTTTTGAGGATAAGGAAAGCCTGCAAAAAGCAGTTGAGGCGATAAACAAAAGTCTTGCTAACGGACAAGCCGCCACCGAGGAAATGACAAAAAACGAGTTGGTTATGAAAAAAGGCCAGAGCGTAGTAGTTGCTGTTTTATCGGATAACGAAACCTTAAGAAAAATGCTAAAAGAAAAAGGATACAGATAACAAAAACCTCAACATAATTTGTTGAGGTTTTAACTTTTTAGTACGAACCCTACGGGTTCTCATCCGACCGCAAAATAAAAACACCCAACCTTGCGGTTGAGTGTTTTTATTTTGGTGACCCGGACGGGATTCGAACCCGTGTTACCGCCGTGAAAGGGCGGTGTCTTAGGCCTCTTGACCACCGGGCCGTTTTGGTGGCTGTAATTGGACTTGAACCAATGACACTGCGGGTATGAACCGCATGCTCTAGCCAACTGAGCTATACAGCCATATTGTGCGACCTTAGTATTATAAACGAGAAAACCCCGTTTGTCAACACTTTTTTAAGCCGCACTATAAATTTATTTTATTTTGTTCATTACAAGGCCCGTTGTAAGTTTAGGATAGAAATATGTTGACTTTTGAGGCATCTTTTCACCTGCTGCCGCAACATCGGCAATTTCGCTTACACGAGTGGGGTTAAGGATAAAGCAGCAATTTGCTTTTGCACCTTTTTCGATGGCTTCATCAAAGCTTATTGTATAGGTAAGATTGATTTGATTGGTCATATTTTCCTTATCGATTCCCAAAAGTTCCTCTAAAACGAGTGTGTGAAGCACCGATACATCCAAACGGCGCAGCGCCTCGCTTTTTTCGGGGAACAACTTATCCATAACCGAAATGTCCTTAAGGGTTAAAAGAGAAGAGCGATTACCATCAAAGAAGCCGAACGCCTTGCCGCCCTTTTCATATTCTGCTTCAAGAGCCGCTTCAATAGAAGAAACTTCAATATTTTCTACATTAAAGTATTTTTCACAAGACTTTAGCAATTTATCCGCATCAAAATCGGGCAAATCTCTTACAATTCGGTGTGTGGGGAAAACCACAAGACCATCATTTTCCATATCAACAAGGAACATCATAACAAAATCACTGTTAGGAAGACCTAAATTGTTTTCTTTTGCATATTTTTGGAAATTAAGGGCAGTCTCATATCTATGATGGCCATCCGCGATGTAAAGCTTACGGTCAGCAAACTGAGCGCAAAGCTCTTTGGTTTTATCACACTTTTTAACTATCCAAAGGTTGTGTGTTACGTTATCACCATCGGTAAAGGAAGCATCGGGGGCGCCGCATGACAATTCATTAATAAGTGCTGCGCTTTTGCCTGATTTATCGGTGTAAAGCGAATAAATCTGACTAAAACTACAACCGGTTGCGTTTATTAGATTAAAACGGTCAGTTTTAGCTTTTGAAAGGGTTTCCTCGTGGGGAAGAACTATGTTTTCGCTAAACTGGGCAAGCTGCACATAGCAAACGAAGCCCTTAAAAGCATAATCGACGCCCTTAACAGAGAAGCGCTCTTCATAAATATAGATAGCCTCATCAGAATCCTGCGCTAAAATGCCTTTATCAAACCACTCGCCAAAAACCTTTTTGGCTGTAGCATAACCCTCTTCGGTTTGCTCGGGCAGCTCAAGGCGAATGATATTATTTTGGTTAGCCGCCAAAAAAGCCTCTTTTTCGGCGGGACTGATAATATCATAAGGCGGACAACAAACTTCACCGATTTTGCCTGCTTTTTCGGTGAAGCGAAGAGCTGAAAATTCTTTAATAAATGCCATAGAAAAACCTCCGTGAAATAATATATATATTTTAACT
>JAZRZR010000067.1:0-11110 GCA_045601525.1 Acutalibacteraceae bacterium | reverse complement strand
TGAGGGCGGCCTCAAGTTCTAAGAAAGAGGAGGAATAACTTTTGGCTACTAAGTTTGATATTACAACTTTAGACGACCCCAAGGCTCTTAAAGAGCGTGTAGTTGCCATCAACCGTGTATCAAAGACAGTTAAGGGCGGACGAATTATGAAATTCTCTGCTTTGGTTGTTGTAGGTAACGGCGCAGGCGTTGTAGGCTTCGGCCTCGGTAAAGCCGGTGAAGTTCCGGAAGCTATCCGCAAGGGCATTGAGGACGCTAAGAAAAATCTTATTAAAGTTTCTCTTAAGGGTACAACAATTCCCCACGAAGTTATGGGTGAGTTTGGCGCAGGCCGCGTTCTTATGAAACCCGCAGCACCCGGTACCGGTGTTATCGCTGGTGGTCCCGTTCGTGCCGTTTTGGAAACTGTAGGTATTTCTGATATCCGTACTAAAACCCTTCGTTCAAAGAACCCCTGCAATGTAGTTCGCGCTACCATTCAGGGTCTCGCAAGCTTGCGTGATGCAAACGAGGTTGCTGCTATCCGCGGCAAGTCGGTTAAAGAAATCATAGGTTAAGGAGGAGCAGCATTATGGCTAAAACAAAGAAGGCTGCCGGCCTTAAGGTAAAATTAGTAAAAAGCGTAATCGGTTGCAAAAAGGACCAAATTGCAACAGTAGAGGCCTTAGGTCTTCACAAAATCGGTGATGAAGTAATTCAGCCCGATAATGCATCGACCAAGGGCAAAATCGCTAAGGTCATCCACCTCGTAGAGGTAACTGAAGCTTAATGCTTCAATAAATCAGCTATCCTTTGGATAGTGCTACTTAAGCAAGGAGGTGCGAAAAATGAAACTGCATGAACTTACACCTGCAATTGGTTCCACCAAAGAATCAAAGCGTATAGGCAGAGGTCATGGTTCCGGCAATGGTAAAACAGCCGGAAAAGGTCACAAGGGCCAAAAAGCCCGTGCAGGCCGTGGTATGAGAATCGGTTTTGAAGGCGGTCAGATGCCCCTTCACAGAAGAATTCCCAAGCGTGGCTTTAATAACATTTTTGCCGAGGAGTATGTGGCTATCAATGTTGCTTCACTCAACAGGTTTGAGGATGGCGCAAAGGTAGATGCAGCTGCTTTGGCTGAAAAAGGTATAATTGATAATGCAAACCTTCCTGTTAAGGTTCTTGGTAATGGTAATGTTACAAAGAAGGTTACAGTTGAGGCTTCGGCATTCTCAAAATCTGCTGTTGAAAAGATTACTGCAGCCGGCGGAAAGGCTGAGGTGATTGAATAATGCTTGAAACAATCAAAAATGCGTGGCGCGTTGTAGAACTCCGCAAAAAGATTTTATTCACATTTTTCATTATTCTTATTTTCCGTATAGGTGCAGTTGTACCTGTTCCTTTCATTGATACCGTTGCATTGCAATCGGCATCATCAACCGCTAATGAGTTTTTCAATTACTTGTCAATTTTGACGGGTGGCGGACTTGAGTACGGCGCAATCTTCGCAATGTCGGTTACCCCGTACATTAACTCTTCAATTATTATGCAGTTGCTTACTGTTGCAATTCCTGCCCTTGAGCGTTTAGCTAAACAGGGTGAGGAGGGCCAGAAGAAGCTCGCTCAGCTTACTCGCTATGCAACCATTATTCTTGGTCTTATCCAAGGTCTTGCATACTTCTTCTACCTTAAGGGAAGCGATTTCCTTACAGTAGATGGAAAGGGTGTTGGAGCAGAAATCTTTGCAGGCATAGTAATCACACTCAGCTTTACAGCTGGTTCCGCACTTATTATGTGGCTTGGCGAACAAATAGATGTCAAGGGTGTTGGTAACGGAATTTCGATACTGCTTTTTGCAGGTATTATTTCCCGTGCTCCCCAGGCAGCCCAAGCGCTCATTCAGTATTGGATGCTCGGCAAGCAGGTTGCTGTTATAGCAATTATTGTACTTTTCCTCGCAATCGTTGCTTTCATCGTTTGGATGACCAACGCAGAGCGCAGAATTCCCGTACAGTATGCTAAACGTGTTGTGGGAAACAAGATGTATGGCGGTCAAAACTCACATATTCCGATTAAGGTTAATATGTCAGGCGTTATGCCCATTATCTTTGCAAGCTCAATTTTGATGCTTCCCACAATGATTCTTTCATTCATGAAAAACTCCAATAGCGCCTTGTATAAGGTTTTAACACTTTTCAGTGTTCAGGGAGTTTTCTATGCAGTTATCTACTTCTTCCTGATTATCGGTTTTGCGTATTTCTATACAACAATTCAGTTCAATCCGGTTGAAATGGCAAATAATCTTCGCAAAAACGGCGGTTCGGTACCGGGTATTCGTCCTGGCAAGCCCACCTCTGATTTTATCAGCAAGATTTTGTCAAGAATCACCTTGATGGGCGCTCTCTTCTTGAGTGTACTCGCAATACTTCCGATTATTGTAGGAAATATTGGTCAGATTAATATCTCATTGGGAGGCACATCGGTACTCATTCTTGTAGGTGTTGCATTAGATACAGTTCAGAACCTTGAGTCGCAGATGATGATGCGTCACTACAAAGGCTTCTTGGACTAGTTTAGGGGTTAGTAAAATGAAACTTATTCTTTTAGGAGCTCCGGGTGCCGGCAAGGGCACCCAAGCAGAGGTAATCTGCGATAAATTTCAAATACCCGCAATCTCTACCGGTAACATTTTGCGTGAAGCAATTAAAAACGGCACAGAGATGGGTGTAAAGGCTAAAACATATATCGATAAGGGCGAACTTGTGCCCGATAGCGTGGTAATTGGTATTATCAGTGACCGCTTGGCTGAAGAAGATTGTAAAAACGGCTTTATTCTTGATGGATTTCCCCGTACAATTCCTCAAGCCGAGGCACTCGATGAGATGGGCATAGAGATTGACTGTGCACTTTCCATCGAGGTTGCCGATGAAACCATTATGCGTCGCCTTTCGGGAAGACGCGTGTGCGGCGATTGTGGCGCAAGCTACCATATCGATTATAAGAAACCAACAGTTGAAGGCGTTTGTAATGCTTGCGGCGGCAAGCTTGTGCAGCGAAAGGACGATAGTCCTGAAACCATAAGCGAGCGTTTGAGTGTTTATCACGACCAAACAGAGCCACTTAAAGCATACTATAAAAACGCCGGAAAACTTAAAATTGTCGAGGGACAGGAAGAGGTTGCTGATACAACCCGCCTCGTTCTTGCGGCGTTGGAGTTTTAGTTATGATAGTGCTTAAAACCGTGCGAGAACTCGAAATTATGAAAGAGGCTTGCAGAATATCGGCAGGAGCATTACAAGTGATTAAGCAGGCAATCGAGCCGGGTATTACTACCGGAGAGCTTGATAGGTTAGCCGAACAGTATATAAGAAGCGAGGGCGCAGCTCCTAACTTCAAAGGCTACAACGGCTATCCTAAAACGGCCTGTATATCAATAAACAACGAGGTTATTCACGGCATACCAAGTGATAAGCGCGTAATAAATGCGGGCGATATTGTCAGCGTAGATTTAGGCGCAGTATTTCAGGGGTATCATGGAGACAATGCTGCCACATTTGCGGTTGGGGATGTTTCACCCGAAGCAAAGCGGCTGATTAGCGTGACTGAGGAAAGTCTTTACGAAGGCATAAAGGCGGCGCGCGCAGGCAGTAGAGTCGGTGATATTTCGAATGCAATTCAAAGTTATGTCGAGTCTCGTGGTTTTTCCGTGGTCCGCGAATATGTGGGACACGGTGTGGGTACAAAGCTTCACGAAGCGCCCGAAATTCCTAATTTTGGCACCCCAGGTAGGGGAATCCGCCTTTTACCCGGTATGACAATCGCCATAGAGCCGATGATAAATGTCGGAGGCAGTGCGGTTAAGGTTTTACCGGACGGTTGGACGGTTCTCACAAAGGACGGTTCCTTGTCAGCTCACTTTGAACATACAATAGCAATCACCAAAGACGGTCCTCAAATTATGACTAAACCGTAATGGAGGCGTCTATGGAGATGTGTAAGATTGTGTGCTCGGTGGCAGGACACGATAAAGGCTTGTATTCAGTGGTTGTCGGCGAGAATGAAAAAGGCTTGCTCATCGTAGATGGTAAGCATAGAAAAATTTCTTCGCCAAAGCTTAAAAATGCAAACCACATAAAAGAAACCGGATTTTGTATATCAACAGAACAAACAAAAACCAACAAGGCATTACGCAAGGCAATCTTTGCAGTAATGAAAGCTTATAAGGAGGAAAATTAGTTATGTCAAAAGAAGATATGATTGAACTTGAGGGTACAGTAGTAGAAGCATTACCCAACGCAATGTTCAAGGTTGAAATTCAAGGAGGACATATCATCCTTGCCCATATTTCAGGTAAGTTGCGTGTAAACTTTATTCGCATTTTGCCGGGAGATAAGGTAACGGTTGAGATGTCACCATACGATTTGTCCAAGGGACGCATTACATGGCGTTCAAAATAGACAAAAAATTTTAGGAGGTAAAATCCAAATGAAAGTCAGACCTTCTGTAAAAAAGATTTGCGAAAAATGCAAAGTAATCAAACGCAAAGGTAAAATCATGGTTATCTGTGAGAACCCTAAGCACAAGCAACGTCAGGGTTAATTGGCGTTACAAAGTACAATGGAGGTGCATTGATTAATGGCCCGTATTACCGGTGTTGACCTTCCGAACGAGAAGAGAGTTGAAATCGGACTCACTTATATCTTCGGTATTGGTCTTACTACATCAAGAAAAATTCTTGCTGACACAGGTATCAATCCTGATACACGCTGCAAGGATTTAACAGAAGATGAAATCTCAAAGTTGCGTGAGTATATCGACCATAACCTTCAGGTTGAAGGTGACCGTCGTCGTGCAATCGCATTTGACATCAAAAGACTTATTGAAATTGGTAGCTACCGTGGACTTCGTCACCGCAAAAACTTGCCTGTAAGAGGACAGCGTTCAAAGACAAACGCTCGTACACGCAAGGGTCCGAAGAAGACAATCGCTAACAAGAAGAAATAAGTAGGAGGAAGATAATATGGCTAAGACTACTGCAACACGCAGACGTCGTGATAAGAAAAACATTGAACGTGGTGCTGCCCATATCCAGTCAACCTTCAACAATACTATAATTACTCTTACCGATACTCAGGGTAATGCTCTTTCTTGGGCATCTGCTGGTGAGCTCGGCTTCAGAGGTTCAAGAAAATCTACTCCCTTCGCAGCACAAAGTGCAGCTGAAACAGCCGCAAAAGCTGCTATGGAGCATGGCTTGAAATATGTAGAAGTATATGTTAAAGGTCCGGGTGCTGGCCGTGAGGCTGCTATCCGCGCATTACAGTCAGCAGGTCTCGAGGTTACAATGATTAAAGATGTAACTCCGATTCCGCACAACGGTTGCCGTCCTCCCAAGAGAAGACGCGTTTAATCGAATAAATGGAGGTGTGTTAGATGGCAAGATATACCGGAGCAGTATGTAGATTATGCCGCCGTGAAGGACAAAAATTGTTCTTAAAGGGCGAGCGTTGCTATTCCGATAAGTGTTCAGTTGGCATTCGTGCTTATGCACCTGGTCAGCATGGACAGGGTCGTAAAAAGTCTTCTGAATATGGCATGCAGTTGCGTGCTAAGCAAAAGGCAAGAAGATTTTACGGCGTACAAGAAGGCCAATTCTACCATTATTTTGAAATGGCAGAGAGAAAGCAAGGTATCACAGGTGAAAACCTTTTGAAAATCCTTGAGAGCCGTCTTGATAATGTAGTTTATAGAGCAGGTTTCGCTTCTTCAAGAGCAGAAGCAAGACAGCTTGTTGGTCACGGTCATTTTGAAGTAGATGGCAAGCGCGTTGATGTTGCTTCTTATTTACTCCGTGCAGGCCAAGAGGTTGCTGTTTGCGAGAAGAGCAAGACCAGCGAAAAGATGAAGGCTGTTGTTGAAGCTAACAGTGCAAAGCCTGTTGCTGAGTGGCTTGACGTTAATAAGGAAGCACTTTCGGTTAAGGTTGTAAACCTTCCCACACGTGACCAAATTGACGCTCCTGTTGAAGAACAGCTTATCGTTGAATTCTATTCTAAATAATAGAACAATTAAACTGTATATTTTCCGCACTAATATACAGTTGTCAAATTTTTCGTGCGGAGAAATGGAGCTTTAGATGTTAGAGATTGAAAAGCCCAGAATTGAAATACTGGAATTGTCCGAAAACGGCACATACGGTAAATTCAGAATGACAGGTCTTGAAAGAGGCTACGCTATCACATTGGGTAATAGTATGCGCAGAGTATTGCTTTCTACTCTTCCCGGTGCTGCAGTAACCAGCATTAAGATTGATGGTGTTGTTCATGAGTTTTCCACTATTAAAGGCGTTAAGGAAGATGTAACAGAGATAGTTCTTAATATGAAGGGTGTAATTCCCAAGCTTCACAGCGACGCTGTTAAAACTGCTTATATTGAAGCAGAGGGTCCCTGTGAAATCACTGCTGCTGATATTAAGGCAGATAGCGAAGTGGAAATTCTTAATCCCGATTTGCATATTGCGTCCTTGGATGCCGATGGCAAAATCAATATGGAATTAACTCTCAGCAAAGGCCGCGGTTATGTTCCTGCCGAGCAAAATAAGGTAGAGCCCGCCGTTATAGGTGTTATTCCGATTGATTCTATTTTCACACCCGTTCTCAAGTGCAACTTTACAGTTGAGGATACTCGTGAAGGTAGCGAAATCAATAGAAATGCCCTTAACCTTGAGGTATGGACCGACGGTTCCTTAAAGGCAAATGATGCAGTTTCTATGTCTGCAAAAATTCTTATTGAGCACTTTGAACTTTTCTTAGACCTTTCCGAAGGTGCCGCTGAAGGCGAAAGCTTTATGGCAGAAAAGGGTAGCAGCGATAAGGAGAAAGTTCTTGATATGACTATCGAAGAACTTGATTTGTCTGTTCGTAGCTTTAACTGCTTAAAGCGTGCAGGTATCAACACAGTTGAAGACCTTACAATGAAATCTGAAGAAGATATGATGAAGGTTAGAAACCTTGGCCGTAAATCTCTTGAAGAGGTAATTGCAAAACTTGATTCGTTCGGCTTTACCCTCAGAAAAGAAGACGAATAAGGTCAATATAACACCCGAAAAGGAGTGAGTATAATGCCGGGTACAAGAAAACTCGGTCGTACAAGCGACCATAGAACCGCTATGCTTAGAGCAATGGTAACATTTTTGTTCGAAAACGGCAAAATAGAAACAACCGTTACTCGTGCTAAAGAGGTTCGCTCTATGGCAGAGAAATACATTACACTCGCTAAAGAAAACAGCTTGCATAACAAGCGTCAGGCTTTGGCTTTTATTACTAAGGAAGATGTAGTTAAGAAACTTTTTGATGAAATCGCTCCTAAGTATAAGGATGTAAACGGTGGTTATTGCCGTATTACAAAGACAGGTCCCCGTCGCGGAGATGCTGCTGAAATGGCGATTATTGAGTTAATCTAATTTCTCAAAATAGGTTTGGTTCTCGCATCGCAAGGCGTCGAGCATATTCGAGTCTTATGATGCGGGAACTAAATTTTTTGCAACAAAAAAGCGTACGAGTTTTCTCGTACGCTTTTTAATATTTTATATTACCTCAACCACTTCAACAACGCCGCTGCTTTGATAAAGAGAGGGGGTTACCATTATTGTGTAACCTCGTCCGTTATCAACGGTCCATTCAACAAGTGAATGTCGTGGTAGGGCGCAGGAAGCCAAGAACATCATTATTGTGCCGCCGTGCATAATAACGGCCGATTCACGAATACCCTTGTCCATCATATCTCTTACAATCTCATTTATTCCAAGGCAAATTCGTTTGGCAAACTCGGTGTTGTCCTCGCCGCCCGGTGCATCACCCCGCCTGCCCGAAGTCCAATCTAAAAAATCGGGGTTTGCTTCAAGTTCGGCCGCCGTCTTACCCTCAAATTCACCGAAATCATACTCAATAAGTTTTTGCACGATTTGAGGTTCAAAATCAGGATAAAGAATATGGGCGGTTTGTTTGCAACGAAGCATGGGGCTTGAATAAACCTTTTCCACATAAGGATATTCAAGATTGTCCTTTAATGTGCGAAGTTCGGTTATGCCCTCGGGGGTTATGGGTAGTTCGGTGCGACCGATGTATTGCCCCATAAGGTTGCCCTCGGTCATACCGTGGCGAATAAGATGTAATTTGTAGGTTCTCATAAATTAAATTCCTCAAGAAAAGAAGTAATAATACTGTTTGATAGAAGCATACCCTCATCGGTCAAGCTGATTTTTTCACCATCAGTGTGGCAAAGCCCGTTCTTTTGATATAAAGAGGCTTTTTGAAATAGAGCCTTTGGTAAATCTTTCCCGAAAAGGTTATTGAATTGGGTGTTTGAAATACCCTCTTTAAGACGAAGCCCAAGCATTATATATTCGTCAATAGTGCCGCCTATATCGTCATCAATAGGCTTGGTACCCGAAATATATAAATCTATATCATTTGGGTAAAAAAACCGTTTAGAGCCGAAATATGAGTGCGCAGAGGGGCCAAAACCCAAATACTCACCGCACTTCCAATATAAAGTATTGTGGCGTGCCTCAAAGTTCTTTTTTGCAAAGTTGGAAATCTCATAATGTGAATATCCATTATCCTTTAGATAACGACAAGCAAAAAGATACTGCTCGGCAATCTCATCGTCGTTAGGCAAAGAAATGTCGGTATTAAAAAGGGGAGTGCCCCTTTCAAGCTTTAGAATATATGCCGAAATATGCTCGGGTGATAAACTGCATAAGAACTCAAGGGAGTTTTTGAGTTCT
Organism: Acutalibacteraceae bacterium; assembly: GCA_045601525.1. GTDB lineage: Bacteria > Bacillota > Clostridia > Oscillospirales > Acutalibacteraceae > SIG565. The sequence continues at coordinate 2,343 of JAZRZR010000067.1, read as the reverse complement.
TCGGTGGTGCTTTTTGGCAGTCCAAGCATTAAATCGAGCGAAATGTTATTAAAGCCGTTTTGCCTTGCTACCTTTACGGCATTGGCGGCATCTTCTTTTGTATGCCGTCGGCCTAAAACCTTAAGTTCATCACTGTTTGCCGATTGCACCCCCAAAGAAAGCCTGTTGAAACCGACTTTTCTAAGTTCGGGCAACATCTCTCCTAAATTATCGGCGGGATTTGCCTCAATTGTGATTTCGGCATCTTCCACAACTGAAAAATTTTGCTTAATAGCATTTAATATACGGCATAATTGCTCGGTCGATAAAACAGTGGGAGTACCACCGCCAAAATAAACCGAGGTTATTTGTCGGTTTATTTGTTTGCCCCGAACAACAATATCACGGCAAAGGGCAAGTGTATATTCTTCCTTTTGCAAATCATTGCCGCCAAAAGAGTAAAAATTACAATATGTGCATTTCGATTTGCAAAAGGGGATATGAATATATATTCCTAAACTATTAGTCAAGGATAATACCTGTGCAGCTACCTGGAACAGCAGCAGCATTAGCCTCATCAGTATCAATGTGCATAGCAAGTGCATAAGAATCGCTAACTCTTGCTACAACATCATCAAAAACAAGAGCTCTGCCCTCAGTGGGTATTTTAACTGAAACGATTTGCTTATCGGTGATACCATATTTCTCACCGTCAGCCACTGTCATATGTATGTGGCGTTTAGCGGCAATAACACCCTCACTGATTTCAACCTCACCGCAAGGTCCTACGAGTTTGCAAGCCCCGCTGCCTGCAATGTCGCCTGACTCACGAATGGGTGCTACAACACCGATAGAACGAGCATCGGTAAGAGAAAGCTCAACCTGAGTTGCAGGACGGCAGGGGCCCAAAATAGAAACACCCTTAAGTTCTTTCTTAGGTCCTACAACTGTAACGCGCTCCTCACAAGCAAATTGACCGGGCTGAGAAAGGTCTTTTTTGGGAGTAAGAGCATAGCCTTTACCAAAGAGAGTCTCAAGGTCGGCCTGGCTTACGTGTACGTGGCGAGCTGAAATTTCAACTAAAACTGTTTTTTCCATGATTAAAAACTCCTTAAATTTATTTACAACAATATTTTACCATATTTTTAATTTATTTCAATAGTATAACAAATAAAAAGTCGGAGAAAAAATCTCCGACTTAAAATTTTGCATATCTTCTAAAACATTAAAGATTAGTCCTCTACGATAGCCTCAACAGGACAACCCGAAGCACAAGCACCGCAATCAATGCAAGCATCAGCATCAATTACATAACGCTCATCACCTTCAGAGATAGCCTCAACAGGACAACCTGCTGCACAAGCGCCGCAAGAAATGCACTCTTCAGTAATTTTGTAAGCCATTAAAGAACACCTCCTAAGTTTACTGTTTATATTTTAACATATTTTTGCGAAATTGCAAGAGTTTTATATTATTCTTCGGTATTTTGTACTTTATTGTCGTTTTGCTTCTTCTTTTTTGGGCCGCAAATGAACTTAACATCACGGCGATTATACTTAAACGGAATTTCACTGTCCTCGTGTTTTACAAGGAGATTTCCCGTAATAAGATTGGCATCAACAACAATTCCCTCGCCCGAGGGGGTGCGTACGGTGGAGCCGATAGAGGGGGTTATTTTCATAAGCTCCTCATAGGAATCCTGCTCGTATTTAAGGCAACACATTAGTCTGCCACAGCTGCCAGAAATTTTTGTGGGATTTAATGATAAGCCCTGTTCCTTTGCCATTTTGATTGAAACGGGCTGAAAATCGGATAAAAATCTTGAACAGCAAAAGGGCTGCCCGCAAATGCCGATACCGCCAAGCATCTTTGCTTCATCACGAACGCCGATTTGGCGAAGCTCTATCCTTGTGTGGAATTTAGCCGCAAGCTCTTTAACAAGCTCACGAAAATCAACACGACCCTCTGAAGTAAAGTAAAATAAGATTTTGCTGCCATCAAAGGAATATTCCACATGGGTTAGGCACATATCAAGTCCTAAAGACTCAATCATTTGCTCGCAAATTGAAAAAGCCTCTTTCTCTTTTTTTCTATTGGCCTCCATTTTGGCAATATCCTTGTCGGTGGCAATTCTTATCACCTTTTTGAGAGGAGCAACAATTTTATTATCGGGAATTTGGTGGTTGCTGTCACTCACCATACCGCACTCAAGACCACGGGAGGTTTCAACTATAACATATTTGCCCGCCTCGGCAGTTTTGCCGTCGGGGTCGAAATAATATACCTGTCCGTCTTGCCTGAATTTTACTGCAATTACCTCGGTCATAACTTCCTCCGTTATTTTAATTTAGAAACAAGTGCGCT
>JAZRZR010000066.1:0-9881 GCA_045601525.1 Acutalibacteraceae bacterium | reverse complement strand
CTCGTATGAGCGCTTTGTTTTTTTGTGTAAGGATAGTTTTATTTCTAAAAAATGGGCGAGATTGCACTTGATTTATGCAGCTTAATGTATTATAATTTTATTTATGATATAAGATGTATTTAGAAGTCTTAGTTTTGAGGTGTATTATGCGCGCTTTTTTTGATAAATTATACAAAGGCTCGGCTGCCGATTTTCACAAAACAGTTAAAGAAAACCTTGCTAATTCACGCCGAATGTTTATAATCACTGCCAACCCCGAAATATTTATGTTCGGCAAGGAAAACGATGAAATTCGTAACATTTTGTTGGATGACAACACCACTATGGTGGCAGACGGCATTGGGCTGGTTAAGGGCGCTCAAAAACTAAACATTAAGATTGAGGAAAGAATTCCGGGCGTTGAGCTTGCCGAAAAACTTTTTAGGTTTGGCGATGAACTTCAAAAAACAATTTTTTTGCTCGGCGCTACAAAAGAGGTTATCGATGCTTTAAGCGAGGTTATTTATCAAAAATATCCTTTGCTAAAGGTGGTTGGTGCGGTTAACGGCTATACTCCTGATAAGGATGCCGTTTTCGAAGAAATCAAAGCGCTTTCCCCCGATATAGTTCTTGTTGCACTTGGAATGCCGGCACAGGAAAAATTGATTTTCCGCCACCTTAACGATTTTGAAAAGGGCATATTCGTTGGTGTTGGTGGAAGTTTTGATGTGCTGAGCGGCACAAAAAAGCGTGCCCCCGCCTTCTTTATAAAGCACAACATTGAGTGGCTTTACAGAATTGCCAAAGAGCCCTACCGCATTAAAAGATTTTACCAAAACAACATCAAGTTTTTATTCAAACTCAAATAATTCAAGGGGAAAAATATGAAAAAAATTAAAGTAATGAGTATTTTCGGTACAAGGCCTGAAGCCATAAAAATGGCTCCCCTTGTTAAAGAACTTGAGGCAAGAGAGCAAATTGAGAGTATCGTTTGTGTAACTGCTCAACACCGAGAAATGCTGGACCAGGTTTTAGAAACCTTTAAGATTACTCCCGATTATGACCTTAACATCATGACACAGGGTCAAACACTCAGCGATATCACAACAAGGGCCCTTATCGGTCTTGATGGTGTTATCAAAGAGGCCAAGCCCGATATTATTCTTGTTCACGGTGACACAACAACCACATTTGCAGGCGGACTTGCAGCATTTTATAATCAGGTTGCTATAGGTCATGTTGAAGCGGGACTTCGCACATACAACAAATATTCTCCCTATCCTGAAGAAATGAATCGTCAGATGGTTGACTGTATGACCGATATGTTTTTTGCTCCAACATCACTCAGCCGTGACAATTTGCTTAAAGAAAATATTGATGACAGCAAAATTTATGTTACTGGCAATACAGCAATTGATGCAATGAGCACTACTGTTGATGAGGGTTATACTCACCCTGAACTTGATTGGTTAGATGGCGATAAAATGATACTTCTCACCGCTCACCGCCGAGAAAATCTTGGTGAGCCGATGAAAAACATTTTCCGTGCAATCAAACGGGTATTAAACGAGGTTGATGGTATTAAGGTTATCTATCCCATCCACAAAAACCCCATTGTTCGTGCGGCAGCCGATGAAATTTTTGGCGACTGTGACCGAGTGAAGCTTATCGAGCCACTTGAGGTTTTTGATTTCCACAATTTCCAAAACCTCTCACACATTATTTTGACCGACAGTGGCGGTATTCAAGAAGAGGCGCCTTCCCTCGGCAAGCCTGTTCTTGTTTTGCGCGACACCACCGAACGCCCCGAAGGTATCGATGCAGGCACCCTTAAATTAGTTGGTACCGACCCCGCTGTGATTTACCAAGAAACAATGCGTTTACTCAATGATAAAGAAGAATACGAGCGTATGAGCAAGGCTTCAAATCCTTATGGTGATGGTTTTGCCAGCAAGCGTATTGCTGACGCTATTATCGAAAAATTCAGCAACTAAACCTTAATGGAGGTAATATCGTGAAAAGAACAAACGAGCAGTACAAAAAGACTATTCGTTCATTTTTGTCTATTATACTGGTTTTTGCACAAACTGCCATTTTTGCTCATATATGGATAACCGAATACAACAAGTACATCGTTCTTCCTTTTGTGCAAAAGGGTAACTGGTTTTTCTGCTTGGTTTACCTTATTCTCGCCATAGTTTTCCTTAATTCCTTTGATGGTCTTAAATATGGCACCTATCGTAAAACTAATCTTATAACCGCACAAATTCTTGCAGCCTTCACAACCGATTTTATTATTTATTTGCAAATCGTTCTTATGGCGGCAAGGTTTGTAACTATCTTACCTATTTTAGTTATGTTTTTCGCCGATGTTGCTATTGTTTTTGCCATAACCTTTGGCGGCAACTGGCTTTTGCAAAAACTTTTCCCTGCTAAAAAAACCTTGGTTATATTCGACAGTTATTCACCTGAAGGTTTTATTGAAAAAGCAAGATGCCGCAAAGATAAATTCCGTATTGAACAAACAATTTCGGCTAATGTTGGCATTGAAGCGCTTGAAGAACTTATCAAAGATTTTGACTGTGTAATCATTTATGATGTTCACTCCGAAAAAAGAAACAAAATTCTTAAAATTTGTTTTGAAAACAATGTTAGAACCTATGCCACCTCAAAAATTTCGGATATTCTTACCCGTGGTGCCGAGTGTTTGCATCTATTTGATACCCCATTGTTACTGTACCGCAACATAGGTCTTTCTTTTGAACAGCGCATTATTAAACGTGCATTTGACATTGTGGTTTCCTTCATTATGTTGGTAATAACCTCACCGTTGCTACTAATTTCAGCATTAGCCATTAAGTTATATGATGGTGGACCTGTTTTCTTTAGACAGGAGCGCAGTACAATCGGCGGAAAGGTTTTCAGAATCCACAAATTCCGCAGTATGATTGTTGATGCCGAAAAGGACGGCAAACCCCAACCCGCCACCGAAAACGACTCAAGAATTACACCTGTTGGTCGTGTTTTGCGTGCCACCAGACTTGATGAGTTGCCCCAACTTATTGATATTCTTTTAGGCGATATGTCGCTTGTGGGACCCCGTCCTGAGCGCATTGAACACACACTGCAATATTCTAACGAAATTCCCGAATTCACCTATCGCTTAAAAATGCGTGGCGGTCTTACAGGTTATGCTCAACTTTACGGAAAGTATAACACCACCGCTTATGACAAGCTTCAGCTTGACCTTATGTATATACAAAATTATTCTTTCTTGCTTGATATCAAGCTTTTGTTTATGACTATTAAAATCATGTTTATGAAGGAAAGCACCGAAGGCTTCACCGAGGAAAATAGTCGCAAAATAACTGATAAGAGCAAAGAGAATATTTAAGAATTGCTGAGGTTCAATTATGTCAAACAACGCTTATCTTTACCGTAAATTGATCCCTGAATATTGGTTTGAACAAACCGAAAATCCCCAGGACTTTAATTCTTGTGACCAGTATTTAGATGCAAGAATTAAGGATATTCCCGAGGGCAAAAGTTTTATCTTTATTACAGACCCACATTGTAGAAATACTAATGCAATGCATTCCCCTGCCATTATCGGTTATATTCGTGAGATGACCGGTATTAAGAAGGTTGTTCAAGGCGGCGATGTTGTTCACCGCGAGCCCAATAAATATATGGGTGCTCAAGAAATTATTAAGTATAACAATATTATGCGTTCTGTTGCAGGAAAAGATTATCTTGCAATCTTTGGCAACCATGATCTAAACACCGCTAACGCCCCTGTTGATAATGTTCCCCACCACCGCATTCCCTACACTGAAATTGAAAAAATTCTTTTCGGGCATTTAGAGGGCCGTGTTTGCGAGGACATTAGTGAGCGTATTGCATATCTTGATTGTCCAAAAGAAGACCGTGAGGAAATTTTAGCCTTTTCAAGATTGCACTTCTATTTAGATGATAAAGAAAGCAATGTTAGATATATTGTTGTAGAGACAGGCTGTCAAATAGAGGCTGAGCGCAACGGCTGTGTTACAAAGTATTTTGATGTTTACAACAACCAAGACCTTGTAATGCAGTACGATTGGCTATATGAAACCTTGCTTTCCACCCCTGAGGACTATGATGTTGTAATTACAGGGCACGCCCTTGTAGGTTACGGTCTTGACCGTACAATCCCTGCAGGGCCTTTGGGACTTTGCCGTATGGTTTCAGGCTTTCAGAACTGTGAAAAGTTTATTATGGAAAACCCCTTCCCCAACAAGCCTAATCTTTGCAAATTCTATGCTGCGGGAGAACATACATACGATTTCTCATCCCGTAAGGTGCGCACCAATGTTGTTATTATTGCGGGTGACACCCACGATGACACACAGGCACTTGCCGATTTTGATGAAAATGGTACGTGGGCATATATTGCACCTTATAACAATCAACCCTTAAGCAAAACCGGTGTTGTTGTTACAACCGTTCAGGACGATGCCTGTGAATCGGGTCCTCACACAAGAGAGGGTACACACGTTATGACAAGAGGCACAAAAACCGAACAATGCTTTGATGTTGTAACAATTTGCAAGAACGGCAACATTAAGCTTACCCGTATCGGCGCAGGTAATGACCGTTTTGTAAATGTAAAATAAATTCGAAAGACCCCTCATTTGAGGGGTTTTTGTTATATGTTGCGGTATCTCAAAAAAAACTTGTAATCAAAACCGTTTTCATATATAATAAAAGAAAAAGGTGGTTTTATTATGCCTTCAAAAGACATTATGAAAATTAAAACAAACAACAACAATCTTTATTTGCGTGTTGCAAAAGGTCATTTTGCTTCCCCACACGCACACAGCAACTATTATATAGATGTTGCTGCACAAAAATCCCGTCTATCCGAAGCACGTGCCGCAGCACAAAAGCTTTGCGACGGTTACAACTATGCAACCACAATAGTTGATACCATTCTTTGTCTTGACGGTACCGAGGTTGTTGGCACTTGTTTGGCCGATGAACTTACCAAGCACAGCTTTGTCAACATAAACGCTCACCAAACTATATATATTGTAACCCCCGAAGTAATAAACGGTTCGCAACTTATTTTCCGTGACAATATTGTGCCTATGATTAAGGGCAAACACGTTTTGGTTCTTGCCGTTTCGGTTGCGACGGGTACAACTGTTAAGGCAGCCCTTGAGGCAATTAAATATTACGGTGGCGAGGTTGTTGGTGTGGCCTCTTTATTCTCAACAGTTGATGAATGCGGTGGCAAAAAGGTTAACTCGGTATTTAATCCGACAAACCTACCCGATTATTTCTCGGTGCCTCAACACGAATGTCCGTTTTGCAAAGAGGGCAAAAAATTAGACGCTTTAATTAACAGCCACGGATTTTCAAAACTATAAATAATTTAAGGCCGCACTAAACAGTGCGGCTTTATTTGACATAAATAATCATAGATGATATAATACTCTTAATAATAAGCCTATATAAAGGACGGTTTTATTTATGAAAATCATAATTGTCGGTTGCGGCAAGGTTGGTACTGATATACTTGCAAGTCTTTTGAATGAAGACCACGACATAACTGTGATTGAGCAAAATGCATCAGTTTTAGAAGAAACTGTTAATATTTATGATGTTATGGGTCTTTGCGGTAACGGTGCCGATTATGAAACCTTGGCCGAAGCGGGTGCACCCAACTGTGATTTGCTTATTGCGGTTACAGATTCCGATGAAATGAATATGCTTTCCTGCTTCCTCGCTCGCCGTATGGGCGCTGGCAATACAATTGCTCGTATAAGAAATCCTGAGTACAACGATAAAAGTCTTGGTTTTATGCGCCAACATCTTGACCTTTCGATGTCGATAAACCCCGAACTTTTGGCTGCAAGAGAGTTTTTTAATATGCTCAAATTACCGAGCGCCGCCAAGGTTGAAACCTTTTCAGGCCGAAATTTCGAAATGGTAGAACTAAAATTAAAGAATGAATCAAAATTGGATGGTCTGCGCCTTGCCAACCTTACAAACGAATATCCTTTTAGTCTTTTGGTTTGTGTTGTTCAGCGTGATGACGTTATGTATATTCCCGATGGTAACTTTGTTCTTAAAAGCGGTGACCGTATAGGAATTACCGCTAATGCTGCCGATATTTCGGGATTCTTCAAAAAGTTGGGCATTGCCAAAAAGCAAGCCAAAAACATTATGATTATAGGGGCGAGCAAAACCGCATACTATCTCGCAAAAATGTTATTGGCAGCAGGCAGCACCGTTAAAATTATTGATTATAATCTTGAGCGTTGTGAAGAGTTCAGCGAGCTTTTGCCCGGTGTTACAATGATATGCGGCAATGGTGCAAGTCAGGAGTTATTGATTGAGGAAGGTATAGAAACCATTGATGCCTTTGTGGCAAGCACGGGTATGGATGAACAAAACATAATTCTTTCCTATTTTGCCGAATCGCTTAATGTGCCTAAAGTAATAGCAAAGGTTAATCGTGATGAGTTTGTTTCTATGGCTGAAAAGATGGGTATTGACAGTATTGTAACACCCAAAAAGATTGTATCTGATGTTATGATTAGATACGCCAGAGGCCTACAAAATTCTTTGGGCAGTAAGGTTGAAACCCTTTACAAAATAGCCGACGGCAAGGCTGAAATACTTGAATTCATAGTTCAAAATGATTTTAAGTATGCTAGCATTCCCTTTAAGGACTTAAGACTTAAGAACAACACGCTTATCGCAGGCATAATTCGCAATAAAAAATCTATTATTCCCGGCGGTAATGATGTGCTATTGCCCGGCGACCGCGTTGTTGTTATCACCGCAGGCAACAAGATGAGCGACCTTGCCGATATTATAAAATAGGTGGGTGTTTTATGAATCGTAGTATGGTTTTTTTCACCACCGGAAAGGTGCTTATCGTTGAAGCGGCACTCTTGCTCTTGCCTCTTGCGGTCTCCCTAATTTACGGTGAATATAAAGTGGTATTTGCATTTCTTATCTCTATCGTCCTTGCGGCAGGTGTAGGAACATTATTATCACTTTTTTGTAAGCCTAAAAATAAGTCTTTCTATGCAAGAGAGGGGTTTGCAATCGTATCTCTCGCCTGGATTGCCCTTTCGCTTTTCGGTGCTATTCCCTTTACACTAAGCGGCGCTATTCCCTCTTATGTGGACGCAATTTTCGAAATGGTAAGCGGTTTTACCACAACGGGTGCATCTATTTTAACCGAGATTGAATCTCTTGGAAAGGGTTTGCTTTTTTGGCGTAGCTTTTCACACTGGATAGGCGGTATGGGTGTGCTTGTTTTTGTTTTGGCACTCATACCTAATATGGCGGACAGGCCTATTCACCTTATCCGTGCAGAAATGCCAGGACCTGTAATCGGCAAGTTATTGCCCAAAACCAAGGATACCTCTAAAATTCTTTATGTGCTTTATATTTTTATAACACTTACAGAGGTTATATTTTTGCTTTGCGGCAGGGTGCCGTTATATGATTCGCTTTTGCTTTCCTTTGGCACTGCGGGTACCGGTGGTTTCACCTTTACTAATGCAGGTATTAGCGGATACAGCCCTTATGTGCAATGGGTAATAACTGTTTTTATGCTCCTTTTTGGCATAAACTTTACACTTTATTGTCTTGTTGTTCTAAAACGGATAAAGGTTGCCATCAAAAGCGAAGAGCTTTGGACATATTTTTCAATTTTTGCGGCTTCAACTCTAATTATAACTGCAAATATACGCTATTTATACGACAGCTTTGGTGAAACAATACGCCATGCTGCGTTCCAAGTTTCTTCGATTATCACCACAACAGGATATTCCACTACCGATTTTAATCTTTGGCCGCAATTATCCCGTTCTATTTTATTAGTGCTTATGCTCTTGGGTGCCTGTGCAGGTTCAACTGCGGGTGGCTTTAAGCTTTCCCGTGTGGTAATGCTTGCTAAGCTGATTAAACGAGAATTTCAAAAACTATTACATCCAAGGTCGGTTAGAAAAATCAAATTTGAGGGCAAAACTGTTGAAGAATCAACCCTTTACGGACTTGGCGTTTATCTCGCAATTTACGCTTCTTGTCTTTTGGTCTTCTTCCTACTTGTATCCCTTGAGCCCTTTGACCTTGAGGTTAATTTAAGCGCGGTGGTTTCTTGCTTTAATAATATAGGTCCCGCATTAGGAATTGCCGGACCTATGGGTAATTACTCGGCATTCAGCGATTTTTCAAAGATTATTTTATCCTTTGCGATGCTTTTGGGACGACTTGAAATTTACCCCTTATTATTAACCCTCACCCCATCTACCTGGTCTAAAAAACAATAAAAACAAAAACCGTAGTCTTAAGACTACGGTTTTTTATTTACTTAAAAAACAAAGGGAGTTTTTCGAGGAATATTATATCATCACGGTCGGCCGCATCGCCCTCGGCTAAGACTGCGCAGGAAGCGGTTTCAATTCCGCCTGCTTCGCTGCAAAGACGCCTTAATGCTATAAGTGATTCACCCGTGCTTATAACATCATCGACCAACAAAATGCGTTTACCCTTAATTGCCTGTACATCGTTTTGACCAAGATACAGCTCCTGCACCTTTTGGGTGGTAATTGAACGGACCTCAACCTTCAAAGGCTCAGCCCCCATATAAACCTTAACACCCTTTCGTGCAACCTTATATGGTTTACCCGACTGTCTTGACATTTCGTATGCCAAGGGAATACTCTTGGCTTCTGGGGTTAAAATTATATCAAATTCGGGCACCTTTTTAAGAAGCGCCTCGGCCGATGCTACTGTGATTTCAGTATCACCAAAAAGGATAAATGCCGCTATATCCAACTTATCGCTTACGGCAAACCTTTCAAGCTCACGCTCAAGCCCTGCAATTTTCATTTTATAAGTTGCCATACTGATTTCTCCTTACTTTATATTAGCCTGGAGGCCATCCAAGATTGCGGCGCGCTAAGAGGTGGAAATGAATATGTCCCACCGTTTGACCGCCATCCTCACCGCAATTATTTACAACCCTAAAGCCTTTTTCAAGATTTTCTTGTTTAGCAATAGTAGAAATTGCCTCGAAAACCTTCGCAATAAGAAAACTGTTCTCAGCGTTTATTTCAGCCGCCGAGCTTATATGCTCTTTTGGGATAACTATGGCGTGGAAAGGCGCCTTAGGGTCTATATCCAAGAAAGCATAAACATGCTCATCCTCATAGACCTTTGTGCTGGGGATTTCCCTTTTAACGATTTTACAAAACAAGCAATCCACTAAAAATCACTCCTTAATAAGCTGTGCAGCCAAAGATTTAACATTTTCTAATGCCTCGCTTACCTTTGTGGCATCCTTGCCGCCTGCCATTGCCAAATCAGGCTTACCGCCTCCGTTACCGCCTGCAATTTTTGCAGTTTCACGGACTACCATACCTGCATTTGCACCCTTTTTGATAGCATTTGCGCCGCAAGCCGCACAAAAGGCAATCTTACCATCCGCAACTGCCGCCAAAACTATCAAAACGTTATCATCGTTAGCCTTAACGCTCTCGCACATTTTGCGTATTTCATCGGCATTAGAGTTTTCAACAATTGCTGAAATAACCTTAATGCCCGAAAGTAAGGTGGCCTGCTTCAAAATATCATCAATCTTACCTGATGCCAACTTTGCTTCAAGTTTCTCGATTGTTTTATTTGCGTCACTAAGTTCGGACATAACGGCCTTAGCTCTATTTGAAATATCGGCAATATTACCTGTTTTTAGGTTTTGAGCTGTTTCGGTGATTGCCGAAATGTAATTATCAATCAAGTCGATTACATTAAGACCTGTTACCGCCTCTATTCTACGAACACCTGCGGCAACGCTTGATTCGGATACAATGCGGAAAAGACCAAGTTTACCTGTATTATCC
>JAZRZR010000065.1:0-14656 GCA_045601525.1 Acutalibacteraceae bacterium | reverse complement strand
GACGAAAATCATCGGGGTTGTGGCGGATAATATAATCTATATATGAGCCGATTAAACGGGCAGTTACAAGATAGCCGGCAGGGTTCATGTGTCCGTCAAGGAAGAAGGCGTTTCGGAACTCTTGGTCGTAAATCGGGCCATAGGTATAAAGGTCGATAACATAGGTGTTATCAAAATAATCGGCAAGGGCGTAAACGGCTTCTCGTTGAGCCTTCAAAATTTCGGCATCACGGCCATCGTTAGGTATGGTAACAAGGAAGAATTTTGCTTTTGGGTGATTGCGCTTGTACATTTGTATAATCTTGCCCATGGCGCCTATAAAGGTGTCGGTGTTGGTTTTTTCTAAATCTTCAAGACAAATATCATCTGTTGAACCTACGGGATATTTGTAGTGGCAAAAATCATTGACGCCAAGGGCGATAACATAGCCTTGAGCCTTCTTTTCGGGGTCAAACCAACCCTTGTATATACCGTGGGTTAAAAAATCTTTGGCTGTCATACCGCCGCAAGAAAAATTGTAAACAGTTCTGATTCCTGCCGCACGGCCTAAAAATTGTCCCCACGAATACTCATAAAAATCGTGGTAGCCCACCTTGCCGTCCATATAGGACTGTAATTCACCCGAGGATAAGCTATCCCCAACGCAAGCAAGACTGTTGAAAATCGCACAAAACCCGCCGTCGTTCACAATATTATCAAGCGGTTTTTCGTTTTTATTGGCGCCCAAAAGAAGCGAAATATCCATATACTATTCTCCTTTGAGAAAAATTACATATTAAGTATAAGAATTTGGCCGCAAAAAGTCAACCCAAAGGTGATAATTGACAAAAGGGGTACAATTATATATAATAAGGGTACAAGCGGCAAGCTTGCGACAGGAGATGATTGAGTGCAAAACAGCGGTTTCAGATATACCTGTTATGTTATACTTAAAAGAGTTATTGATATATTAGGCGGCCTTGTAGGCAGCCTTTTAACCTTGCCGATTTTGCTTTTGGTTAAAATAGCATATTTAATAAAGGGCGATAAAGATAGGCTTTTGTTTAGTCAGGAGCGTATCGGGCAGTATGGCAAGAGTATTAAGATTTACAAAATTCGCTCAATGGTTAAGGATGCCGATGCCGTGCTTGAAAAACTTTTGGCCGAGGATAAGGCGGCGGCAGAGGAATATGAGAAGTATAAAAAACTTAAAAACGACCCTCGTATAACCTTGGCGGGCCGAGTTGTGAGGCGCTTTTCTATTGATGAGGTTCCGCAGTTTTTCAATGTGCTTATAGGCAATATGTCGCTTGTTGGTCCTCGCCCATATTTGTGGCGCGAGAAAGAGGCGATGGGGGATGCTTATGAAAAGATTATAACTGCAAAGCCCGGCATTAGCGGTTATTGGCAGGTTAACGGCCGAAGCAACACCGATTTTGACGAACGCAAAAGACTTGAGCAGTATTATTGCGATAATAGAAACACCCTGCTTGATTTGTCAATTCTTTTCAAAACCTTTTATAAGGTTATAAAACGAGAGGGTGCTGAATAATGGACATTAAGGTTATTGTTGCAACCCATAAAAAGTATCGTATGCCAAAAGACCCAATGTATTTGCCTATTCAGGTTGGCGCCCAAAACAAAGAGGAGATTGGTTATACACCCGATAACACGGGGGATAACATATCAGTAAAAAACCCGCAGTTTTGCGAGCTTACCGGACTTTATTGGGCTTGGAAAAATCTAAAATGTGATTATTTGGGTCTTGCTCATTATAGAAGGCATTTTGCTCTTGAGAAAACCCGCGATAAATTCGACGGTTTGCTAAAATCGGCCGAAGCAGAGAAAATCTTCGAGAATACCGATATAATTTTGCCGAAACTTCGCAAATATTATATCGAAAATCTTTATTCTCATTATGCCCATAGTCTTTATGTTGAGCCGCTTGATGAAGCGGGCAAAATTATTGCCGAAGATTATCCCGAGTATTTGCCCGAGTTTGAGCGCCTTAAAAAGCGCACAAGCGCCCACATGTTTAATATGTATATTATGAAAAAGGAAATAAGCGATGCTTATTGCGAGTGGCTTTTTGATATACTCTTTAAGCTGGAGGCGCGCCTTGGCGATAAAGAGTACGATGCCTTTCATAACCGTTTTTACGGCAGGGTAAGCGAGTTGCTCTTAGATGTTTTCATAAACACAAATAAGTTAAACTATAAAGAGGTGCCTGCCATCCACATGGAAAAGGTTAATTGGTACCAAAAGGGAAAGAGCTTCCTAAAAGCCAAATTTTTAGGCAAAAAGTACGATAAAAGTTTTTAAGAAAAGCGACCGTTTGAACGGTCGCTTTTGTTTTTTGCAAAATAAAAAAGCGCCTGAGTTAACAGACACTTTTTGGAGCTGGTGGACGGACTCGAACCCCCGACCTGCTGATTACAAATCAGCTGCTCTACCAACTGAGCTACACCAGCATTTTGGCACCTAAATAATATATCATAACAAAAATAGTTTGTCAAGGGTTTTATTTGATTAAAGAGAATAAAACTTATTTTTTGTTTACGCTCGGCTCGTCGGTACGACATAAAATGTAATCGATACTTACATTATAAAAGTCGGCAAGTTTGATTAGGGTTTCGGTTGGGGGCACTCTTTCTTCGTTTTCGAATTTTGAGAGAAGAGCTTGTTCGATACCTGTTTTCATTTGTAGTGCAATTTGTGTTAGGCCTCGAGCCTTCCGTAGATTCTTCAAGTTGTTTTTCATACTATCACCTAATGACATTATGTCATAATTATCATTGACAAATATGACAAAATGTCATATAATTTCTTTACTATTAAGATGAAAATTAAAAGGGGAAGATGAAATGAAATTTTCAAAAAGCAAAATCAGAGAACAAGGCAAAGAAAACATAGTGGTTGTAGCTGTTATGGTGGCGATTTTAATATTTTTGTTTTCGGTGTTTGGGTGGACGTCAATTAAAGAGTTTATTCAAGCTCCGCTAATTTTGAAAGGACAAGATGCTTTGTCGGTAACGTATCTTGCTACAATAGCGGATAAAAACTCAGATGGCGATTATACCATGTATCTTGAAATGGAAAACAACACAAAGAAAAAAATTGATGATTATGATATTTGTTTCGAGGTTGAAGGCGCTAAGATCGATTACCCCAGTTATAGTTATGGGGACATTTCAGCGTTTGGAATAACAAAAATAAAGTTCAAACTCACAACAAGCGATTATTTCGCTTTTTCGGAAACGAAAATCACAGAAAAAACGGCAGAAAAACTAATGAACGCCGACCCTACGGACATAGATTTATCTTGCAAGATAAAAACTCTTAAGTCTGATGGCAAAAAGATAGTGAACAATACAGGGTTGTTTAAGGATATACTTATTGTTTTGCTATCCCTTGGCTTTGGTGTAATAGGCTTTTTTGGTCCTATCGAAAACAAGTGGTTAAGAATAATCTTAAAGTTGTTATCACTTTTCGCTATTGTTATTGCTATTGTTATTATAGTGGCACTTGCCGCAATTGTGTATTTAGAATCACCCGAGGGCAAAGCGGCTGTTGAGGAAAGCAAACGAAAAGATGCGGAAATGAAAAAGGCAAGAGCCGCGTCAGATTATAAGAGTGCAGCACATGTAAAGGCTGCAGCTGCCGCAAGAGGTGACTATAGGGCGGCCGCATATGCTCAAGAAAAAATGGATAAAAGTATGGCTGATATGATTGGAGGCGGGGAAAACGCTTCAAAATATAAGAGTGCAGCACATGTAAAAGCCGCCGCAACAGTTCGCGGCGACCGAAGAGGTGCAGCATATGCGCAGGCTGAAATGGACAAACAAATTGCGGAAATAATAAAGAAAAAATGAGATTTCAAAGGTTGTATTTCCTTGAAAATGAGAATTTTTGAACCATGACATACTAAAAACCTCCGATGCGCGTTTGCGTTGTCGGAGGTATTTTGTTGACAGCAAAGGTTTTATATGCTAAAATTTATTTGCGCTGGTGAATAGCGTGTTCACCTTATGAAAAGGTTTTCATATTGTTTTTTATCTTTACCGCGAAGGTTTAGCACGTCCTGAAGGGCGCTCTTGCCTCGCGGAATTTTTGCAAGGGTGATTTTATGCGAGAGGTTAAGTTTTCAGCGTTTGCCGATTTCCACTATTGGCCAGGTGTTTTTTATGCCAAGGCCGAGCAGTTGGATGAAATAATTAAACGCGCCAAAGAGAACAAGGTCGATTTTATTGTGCATTTAGGAGACCTTTGCCATAAGCCCAGTGATTTTAGTGAGTTTATAGGCAGGTATGAGTCGGCCCCGCTTCCAACCTATCACGTTATAGGAAATCACGAGTTTGAAAACAATACTTTAGAGCAAATTTTAGAAGCCTATCACTTGGAAAAACCATATTATTATTTTGATAAAAACGGCTTTCGCTTTATTGTTTTAGACCTTAACTGTATGCGCATAAATGGCGAGGCTGTGCATTATAGCAACGGTAACTGCTTTAGAGAAAAACACGATAGTCTTGTAACCTTTGATGAGGCACAGCTTGAGTGGTTTGAAAAAACGGTTAGAGAATCGCCCCATATGTGTGTTATATTAAGCCACCATAGTCTTGAGAGAAAGTATAGCGGTATGTCGTTTGCCGAAAACGATATGGTAAAAGAGCTTATAAACCGCCTCAACAGCGATAAAACCCGTATAATTATGGCCGTTAACGGACATTATCATCGCGATAACCTTATAGTGAGGGACAATGTTGCATATTTGGACCTTAACTCCACCTCGGGCGAGTGGCTTTCAAAAAAACATGAGGGCGTTTATCCCAAAGAGGTTTACGAAAACATAAGGTATGCGGCAAACAATGTTTTTTGGGAGGAGCCGATTCACGCAATTATCACAATCCGCGAGGATGGCTACATAAAAATCGAAGGTATGGAAAGCCGATACATTTACGGGGTTGACCATAAATCGTTGGGGCTTTCATCGATTGACAGCGACGGTAGAGCCTGTACACCAAGGGTAAGCACAAGCGAAATAAAATTAAAGCTTAAATAGCAAAAAGCCCTGAATTCTCTGGGCTTTTTATTGACAAGCGACAAATTGTGTGATAGAATTTACTTTGCGCTGATGAACGGCGCTTTCTCCTTATGAAAAGGCATTATTTGATTTTTGATTTATACCGCGAAGGTGTTGTGTGTCTTGAAAGGCACTCTTTTGCCTCGCGGGATTTTTTTAGGAGGAAAATTTATGTCTAATCTCAAAAAAACAGCGGTTGCGGCGATTTGTGTTGCCCTTTGTCTTGTTTTGCCTTGGGCTTTTCACGCCTTTCCGCCGCTTGCTTCCATAATAAGCCCCATGCATATTCCCGTGCTTCTTTGCGGTCTTGTTTGCGGTCCGATTTTTGGACTGCTTACAGGCGTTTTAGGACCAATTCTATCAAGTGTGGTTACGGGTATGCCGATGGTTGCGTATTTGCCGATAATGATTGCCGAACTTGCGGCCTATGGCTTGGTTTCGGGGTTGTTGTATCGCTTTGTTCGCACAAGAAAAGCTGCCGCCGATATCTATATATCCCTTGCGGGCGCTATGCTTTTGGGTAGAATAGTTGCGGCGCTTGTTTCAAAGTTCATTTTCCAAAACCCCTTAACTATGGAAAGTTGGCTTGCCTCTTATTTTGTCTCGGCGGCCCCGGGAATTATTATTCAGTTGATTTTGCTCCCCCTTATTGTAGTTGCCATGCAAAAGGCAAAAATTGTTGAAAAAAGGTATTGATTATGTTTGAAAAATTTTTGCTTTGTCAAGCAAAAACACACAACTCATTTGGCGTTTTAGATGCCGCAAAAATGTGCTATCAGGCGGCAAATGGAGTGGCGCACATAATAAGCGAAAAGGCACGAGAAAGTTTTTACAAAGAGTATGAGTTAGCCGTGCCAGACGCCCCTGTTTTTGAAGAAATAGGGGGCGGCTTTGTGCGGGTTAATTTAGGTGGCTGGAAAATGGAAAACCTAAACCCCGATTGGCTTTATTGCCTTTTTTGTAAAACGGCCGAACAAAACGGGAGAGGCGATTTAGAGGATAGGCTAAATGCCGTAACGAGCCTTGCCAAGCGTGGAGAAATGCCTTTTTCACTTGCTGAGTGGCAAGATTTTTCAGAAACTTATGATAGAACGCCACCCTCGCACTCAAAGGAATATAAGACACAAAACAACCCTTTATATAGAGTGATTAAAAGAGATTATGTAAACCTTTTGCCAATTTTAAAAAAATGCGCAAAAAGTAATCAAAAGCCCACAGTAATTGCAATAGATGGTAATGCGGCCTCAGGCAAAACAACATTATGTAAACTGCTTTGTGAGGTTTTGCCTGCCGAGAGCGTTCAAATGGACCACTTCTTTTTGCCACCCTCAAAGCGCACGGCAGCAAGGCTTAAAGAAACGGGTGGCAATATAGATTATGAGCGGTTTTGTGATGAGGTTTTACCCTTTGTAAGAGAGGACTTTGAATATACCCGTTACGATTGTTCAAAATTAGATTTTTCGGGCAAAATAAAAATTCAAAAGGGCGACTTTTTGATTGTTGAGGGCTCATATTCGCTGCATCCTAAATTTTGCGATTATGCCGATATAAAAATATTTTGCGAAATAGATAGCGAAACCCAAATGGAACGGATAATAAAACGCAACGGCCCCGATTTAGCAAGGCGCTTCCGCCTTGAGTGGATCCCGATGGAAAACAAATATTTTGAGGAGTTTAACATAAAGAAAAAGTGTGATATAATTTTGCGGTGAAAATAAATTTTCACCGCATTTTTTGTAGATTTTGGCTTAAAGATGTAGTACAATAGTTAAAAATGAAAAAAAGGAAGTTCAAAATGGCGGGAAACATTTTGGGGTATGAAAAGATACCCAAGTTAGTTGCAAAGTTTGCGGCGCCGAGCATTGTTGCGATGCTTGTTTCGTCGCTTTATAATATTGTTGACCAAATTTTTATCGGTCAAGGCGTAGGTTATCTTGGAAATGCCGCAACAAATGTTGCCTTCCCGTTCACCACAATTTGTTTGGCGATGGCCTTGCTCTTGGCGGTTGGCGGTGCGGCAGGCTTCTCGCTAAAGCTTGGCGAGGGGGATAAAAAAAGCGCCGCGCTTTTTGCGGGCAACGCAGTAAGCCTTACGGTAATTTTCGGTATTTTGTATCTTGTGATTGTTTTTGCTTTTTTAGAGCCTATGTTAAAGGCGTTCGGTGCCACCGAAACAATTATGCCTTATGCAAAAGAGTATGTGTCAATAACCGGTATAGGTATGCCTGTTTTAATGCTTATAAATGTTACAAGCGGTCTTGCCCGTGCTGACGGTAGCCCTAAATATTCTATGATTTGCACTATGGTGGGCGCCGTTATAAACACTGTGCTTGATTACCTTTTCGTTATGGTTTATAGGTGGGGTATGGCGGGCGCCGCATGGGCAACAGTAATAGGTCAGATAGCTTCTATGCTTATGGGTGTTGCTTATTTGTTTAGATTTAAGTCGGTCCCGCTAAAATTAGTTGATTTTATTCCTAAATTCAAATTTTGTGGACGAATTATGGCTTTGGGACTTAGCAATTCCTTAAACCAGGTTTCGATAACAATTGTTCAGGTTGTGCTTAATAATTCGCTAACTCACTATGGCGCTTTATCGAAATACGGCGCCGATATACCCTTGGCGGCAAGCGGCATTGTTATGAAGGCAAATTCCATAATGGTTTCTATCTTCGTTGGTATGTCACAGGGCTCACAGCCGATTTTTGGTTTTAACTATGGTGCAGGCAAGTATGACCGAGTTAGAAAAGCCTACCTTTGTGCCTCGGGCGCTACGGTGGCAATTTCCACCTTGGGCTTTATCGCTTTCCAAACAATACCCCGCCAAATAATTTCACTTTTTGGAACGGGTAATGAACTCTATTTCGAGTTTGCCGTAAAATTTATGAAAACATTCCTTTTGATGATTGCGGTAAACGGTGTTCAAACAATATCTTCAAACTTCTTTGCCGCAACGGGCAAGCCGATAAAGGGAGCCTTTTTATCCCTTACACGACAGGTACTGTTTTTGGTGCCGTTGCTTATTGTTATGCCAATCTTTTTCGGCGTAGAGGGAATAATGTACACCGCCCCGATTTCAGACACCTTGGCGTTTGCCCTTTCAATGTTTATGGTCTTTAGCGAGTTTAGAAAAATGAAACAACTCGAAAAGGAAAGAGAAAAATAAAAAACACCGCTTCGGCGGTGTTTTCTTTTTGTTATTTCTTCCCTTTTTTAGACAAGGCCTTAAACACAAAGGAGGTGCCGAGAAGCGAGCCGCCCGAACCTATACCGACAAAGAAGAAAAGCAAAAACTTCCAAATCTCGAAAACTCTTTCGGTGATAAGTTTTGTGCTTGCGTTAAAGCGGGTGATTTCGGTAAAGCCGAACAAAATGCCGCAAACAACAGCCCCAACAAAAAGGGTTATGGCCGCAATTAAAAATATAACACTTAATTTTTTGTAAGTGTCTTTTTTAACACGAGGCTTTTTTTCAATTACTTCTTCCTCGGGATTGTAGTTTTCACCAAAATAATAGTCCATAAAAATCTCCTTTTCAAAGAGTGTTGCGGTTTGTTTAGGTGCAACAGTTATGACATTATTATACCAAAAATTTTGCTCGTTGTAAACCGAAAAAACAAATAGTTGTATAACGTGCGGTTAAGCGGTAAACACTTATCTTGTTGAAAGGGTGATTTTATGAAAAAATTCAAGGGATATTTTGCCGTTTTTTGTGCTGTGGTGCTTTTTTCGCTTGTGGGATATTTCTCGCTGAAAACTCCAAAGCAGCAGGTGGGACAGGGTGTAGAAAATGTCCCTTATGTCGAAGAAACACTTGAAAATTACGGGCTTCTTTTTAGCTTTTCAGAGGGCGGCTCGGTTTTCATAAACCTTGATTTTTATAATAAAAAAACCTCGTTTATGTTTTTTGATGAGGAGGTTGAGGGCCTCTATATGCGGCAGTTCGGGTATAGGGTGGATAATGTCTTTAAGGCCGACTATGTCTTTTTGGCCGAGTTTATTGACCGTTTTGGAGGAATAACTCTAACTGGTGAAACCACAATGCGTTATACGGGGGTGCAGGTGACTGATATGCTCTCAAAAAGCCTGGATAGAAAGTTAAAGCATAGCATCGCCGAGGCTTTGATATCAAAAATCAATACGGTCGGATTTAATAAACGGGATTTGATTTTCTTGATTGAGGGAACCGAAACCGATATGTCTTTTCCAACGGGCTACGGCTTGCTCGAGGGGATAAATAAGGTGTCGAATGAGGTCTATTTTATAAATTAAATGCAGTTGACATTTTTATCCTGAGTAAGTATAATAAATATGAATATTTATCAATAAAAAAGGCAAGCGAAATGGGAGGATTATATGGCAAATGTGACTGAGATTTTCGGCAGTCTTGTTTTTGGCGACGAAGAGATGAAAAAAAGATTGCCCGAAGAAACATATACAGCACTTAAAAGAACTATGCTTCAAGGCAAGCGCATTGACGTGAGCATAGCCGATACCGTTGCCAACGCAATGAAGGAATGGGCAATCGAAAAGGGCGCAACCCACTTCACACACTGGTTCCAGCCTCTTACAGGTATTACTGCTGAGAAGCACGATGGTTTTATCTCACCGAGCGGTACGGGCAAGGCAGTTATGGAGTTTTCAGGTAAGGAGCTTGTAAAGGGTGAGGGCGATGCTTCTTCTTTCCCATCGGGTGGACTTCGCGCATCCTTTGAGGCACGCGGATATACTGTATGGGATTCCTCATCCTATGCCTTTGTTAAGGATGGTACACTTTGCATTCCCACAGCCTTTTGTTCATACGGGGGCGAGGCGCTCGACAAAAAGACTCCCTTGCTTCGTTCAATGGAGGTTATCTCCCGCCAAGCCAAGAGAATTATCCGCCTTTTCGGAAATGAAGATGTAAAGCATGTATTTACAACCGTAGGTCCTGAGCAGGAATATTTTTTGGTGGATAAGGATACATACGACAAACGTCCAGACCTAAAGTTTTGCGGCCGCACACTTTTTGGCGCCCGCTCACCTAAGGGTCAGGAGATGGACGACCATTATTACGGTGTGATTAAGCCCCGTGTTTCAGCTTTTATGGCCGAGCTTGATACAGAGCTTTGGAAGCTTGGCATTTATGCTAAAACCAAGCACAATGAGGTTGCCCCAGCTCAGCATGAGTTGGCGCCGATATACACAACCACAAACATAGCGGCCGACCATAACCAATTGACCATGGAGGTTATGAAAAAGGTCGCCGAAAAACACGGCCTTGTTTGCCTATTGCACGAAAAGCCTTTTGCGGGCGTAAACGGAAGCGGCAAGCATAACAACTGGGCGCTTTCAACCGATACAGGTGTTAACCTGCTTGACCCCGGAAAAACACCTGAGGATAATGCACAGTTTTTACTTTTTTTGGCGGCGGTTATCAAGGCGGTTGATGAGCATCAGGACCTTTTAAGACTTACTGTGGCTACCGCAGGTAACGACCTTCGTTTAGGAGGTAATGAGGCACCCCCGGCTATTGTTTCGATGTTCCTAGGGGACGAGCTTACCGAGGTGCTTGATTCTATCGAAAAGGATATTCCTTTTGTAAAGCACGATGCCGAGGTTATGAAGATTGGCGCAAAGATTCTGCCCAACATTCCAAAGGACAATACCGACCGCAACCGTACCTCGCCTTTTGCCTTTACGGGCAATAAGTTTGAGTTCCGTATGCTTGGTTCAACCCTTTCAATTTCCGACCCCAATACAATACTTAACACTATCGTTGCAGATGTGCTTTGCGAATTTGCTGATAGACTTGAGGGTGCTGAAAACTTCCTTGATGAAGTGCACAACATTATTAAGGAAACCTATTCGGCTCACAAGAGAATTATCTTTGATGGCGATGGTTATGCTGAGGTTTGGGAGAAGGAGGCTAAAAAGCGTGGTCTTCTTAACCTAAAGAGCACAGTTGATGCCCTTAAGTATATGACCGAGGAGGCAAATGTAGCCCTCTTTGAAAAACACGGCGTTCTAAACCGTGCCGAACTTACCTGTCGTAAGGATATAGCATACGAAAATTACAGTAAGACAATTCATATAGAAGCGCTTACAATGGTTGATTTGGTGCAGAAATATATCGAGCCTGCAATATCTTCATATATAAGCGAGTTGTCGGCAAATATGCTTGCAAAGCGTGCAGCGCTTGGTAAAACTTGCGATTGCATAATGGAGAAAAATGTGGCCAATCAACTAAACACTTGCTTAAGAGAAATTCATTTGCTCACCGAAGAACTCAAAATGGCGGTTGAATACGCTTCGAGCAAGGGAATTGTTGAACAAGCGGTGGCATATAGCGAAAAGGTGCGCGTAACAATGGAAAAGTTGCGCTTACCGATAGATAGAGCCGAACTTATCACAGATAAGAAAAAATGGCCCTTCCCATCCTATGCCGATTTGATGTTTAATGTATAAAAACAAACCCCCGTAGGTATTCCTACGGGGGTTTGTTTTAACAAATTATTTAAGTACCTTAACAAAATAGAGGATAGCAATAACTATCCCTGCTAAGGCATAAAGGCCGACAAGCGAGCCGAGAAGGCCAAAAACAAAACCAATAATGGGCAACTTGGCCAAAATACCGATTACAACGCCGCAAACAATATCAATCACCAAATAAATGATAATTGAAATAATGAGGGCGGGAACATCGGTGCCGCGGAAAGACAAGGGAAAAAATTTTTTTAAGGTTTCCATAACAAAACTCCTTTTAGTTGATAAGGCGAAACACCTTTATTTAATTATACAACGCAAAGCAGGAAAAAGCAATTATCAAAAAGGGACAAAGTAAAGTTTTTTATCAAATTGAGTTGACTTTGTTCATTTTTGGTGCTATAATAAACTGCGTTGAACAGAAAATGGGCAAAAGAATGAGCGCATTCGTTCACTTTTCTCGTTTTCGAGAAATAATTATAACAAAGAGGAGGATAAAAAGTGAAGCAAGCAATATTAACAAGAAAGCAATTTGATGTGCTTGTATATATTGAAAAAACAGCTGAAAAGAAATCTCAAAGAGAAATAGCCGAAGTTACAGGCATATCAATAGGAACTGTAAACAAGGTTCTTTCCGAACTTAATGAGTTGAAACTTGTCGAGAACGGCAAAATCACCCAAAAGGGTTACAAGGCGCTAGAACCATATAGGGTTAAAAGAGCGGTTTTTATAGCGGCAGGTTTTGGAAGCCGTTTGGTACCAATCACCCTTAACACGCCAAAGCCTTTGGTTCGCGTAAATGGTGTTCGTATGATTGACACCTTGCTGGATGCAGTTATAGCGGCAGGCATTGAAGAAATCTATGTGGTTAGGGGTTATTTGGCTGAGCAGTTTGACCAATTGCTATATAAATATCCTAAGATAAAGTTTTTGGAAAATCCGCTTTATAATGAAGCGAATAATATCTCGTCGGCCATGTTGGCACGCCATCTTTTGCAAAACGCCTATGTGCTTGAGGCGGATTTGGTGCTTTCAAATCAGGATATTATTCAAAAATATCAATACACCTCAAACTATTTAGGCGTTCCTACTGATTACACTGATGATTGGTGCTTTGAAACCAAAAACAAGATTATCACCAAGGTGAAGGTTGGCGGAAACGATTGCCATCACATGTATGGTATATCATATTGGGATGAGGAATCCGGCAAAAAACTTTATGATGATGTTAAAAAGATATATGAAATGCCGGGCGGCAAGGAACGTTATTTTGATGAAGTGCCGCTTAGGTATTGCATAGATAATTATAAGGTCGAGGTTAGGGAATGCACTTTTGATGACATAGTTGAAATCGATAGTTTCAATGACCTCAAAAAAATAGACCCAATTTATAGGTAAGGTGAAAAAATGGAAAAACTAAGATATGGTTACAACAAGGAGCAGTACAAGAAGTTTAACAGCCACGCTTGGCGTTATTTGCTCTTGTTCTCTTTTCTTTATTGCGCACACTATTGCACTCGCTTAAACCTTGGTAATGCACAAGTTGCTATGACCGAGTTTACAAGTGGCGAAATCGGCATTATTACAAGCGCTCTGTTTTGGAGTTATGGTATAGGTCACCTTATCAACGGTCGCCTGGGTGAGATTGTAGGCATTAGAAAATTTATTATCTTGTCGGTTATTTTATCGGTTGTCACCAACTTTATTATGGGCTTTCAAAGCACCGTTTGGATAATGGCTGTTGTATGGGGGCTTAACGGCTTCTTTCAATCAATGGCTTGGTCGCCCGGCGTAAGTTCCTTAAACACTTGGTGGCCCAGCGATAAAAGAGGTTTCTCGATAGGCTTTGCAGACGCATTTTCGGGATTTGGTCAGGTAGCCGCAACCTTGATGGTTGCCCTTTCCTTTGCTGTGTTGCCTCAGTTCGGTTGGCGTTCAGCTTTCTACGTTCCTGCTATTTTGCCCATCTTACTTGTGATAATTTTTGCTATCTTTGCTAAATCGGGTCCTAAGGCAATCGGTCTTGAGGAGTATAAAGAGGTTGACGAGGAAAAGGAAGCCCAAGAGGCCGAAATGAAGAAAATCGTTGCCGAAAAGGGTGCGCTCTATCCCTATTTTTACTTTCTTAAAAACCCCACATTTATAATTGCGATGTTTATTGTTTTCTCAACAGGTATCGCACGCTACGGTCTTGTTACTTGGATACCCAAGTATCTTAAAGAGGTGGCAAATTTAGGTCCAATTGTAAGTCTTTTAACCTCTACGATTTTGCCGATCGGTATGGGTATCGGCACATTGGTTGTTCCAACACTCACCGACAAGTTTTGTCCGAACAATCGTCTTTTAGCGGGCGTTATAAGCGGTATTTGCGCTGCAATTTGTATTGTTGGTTTTATTCTTTTAGAGCCGGTTGGCATTCAGTTCTATATTATGATGGTGTTGCTCTTCTTGGCGGGCTTCTTCATCTATGCGATAGCAGGCGTTGTATGGGCATTTTCTGCCGATGTTGGCGGACGTGTTTTTGCCTCCACCGCCTCGGGTATTCTTGACTGGGCATCGTATATGGGCGCTTCGGTACAAGCCTTTATTTATGGCTCAATTCTTGAAAACGGCAACTGGAACATCTTATTTATTTCGATTGCTGCTTTCTGTATAATGGTTGCAATAATAAGCTTTATAAGTGCAAACCTTAAAAAGAAAAAGGCATAAGCCAAACCCCGAACGATTTTCGTTCGGGGTTTTAGTTTTAAGGTAATTTGTTGCCTGCCGCTTTATAGATTTTATACCATTCTTCACGGGAAAGAGTTATGTCGGCCGCCTTTAGACATTCGCAAAGTCGTTGTGTGTTTGTAGTTCCTGTAATGGGTTGCATTTTTGCGGGGTGGCGTAATATCCAAGCAAAAGCAATAGTGGTTTTAGAAACGCCGTAGGCCGTTGCGATTTCTTCTAATGCTTGGTTTAGTTCGGGAAATCTTTCGTCATCAATAAAGCAACCGCCGAAGAAGCCGTACTGCATAGGTGACCAGGGCTGAATTGTGATTTTGTTAAGTCGGCAAAAGTCGAGCACGCCGCCATCACGGTTGGTTGCTGAATCGTTATGCATATTAACATTGATGCCCGAATCAATCAT
>JAZRZR010000064.1:0-13372 GCA_045601525.1 Acutalibacteraceae bacterium | reverse complement strand
TTTTCGCAATGGATAAAAAAATTCGACAAGTTTCAACTTGTCGAATTTTTTGGCTGGGGAATAGGGATTCGAACCCCAACAAACAGAGTCAGAGTCTGTCGTGCTACCGTTACACAATTCCCCAAAATTGTGACATAGATTATTATACATTATTTTCCCAAAAAGTCAACTGTTTATGACGCCTTTTTTCACTTTTTTTATTTTTTCTATTGAAATATTCTTTCTTTTGTGGTATAGTTATTCTTGCTTGGGGTTATAGCGCAGTTGGTAGCGCACCACACTGGCAGTGTGGGGGTCAGGGGTTCGAATCCCCTTAGCTCCACCAAAAGCAAAAAGGTCCATCACAATATGGGCCTTTTTCTTTTTTAGGGATTTGAACCCCTTTATCTCCACCAAAATCGACAAATCTCAAAAGAGGTTTGTCGATTTGTTTTTAGATTTGCATAACGCATAACTGTGGTATAATATTTTCGAGAAAAAACTGTGAGGTTTTGAATTGCAGTTTCGTGTAATAAGTGAAGGGGCAAACAAAGTCCCTTGAGAAAGGAGGAGGCGAATGGACAACGGTGCAAGTAGCTACCGCCGTTTCCGTGATGATGGTGATGAAAGCGGATTGGTCGAAATCATAAAGTGTTATAAAGATGGTCTTATTCTTTATCTTAATAGTCTTGTCGGCAACATACATACCGCCGAAGAGCTTGCCGAAGATACCTTTGTGCTTCTTGGTATAAAAAAACCTAAAGACAAGGGGAAAAGTTCTTTCAAAACCTGGCTTTACACAATCGGACGAAATGTGGCGATTGATTATTTGAGGCGAAATTCTAAACAAACTAATATTTCTATCAACGATTATCCTGAGCTTGTTAGCGAAGAAGAAAATCTTGAATTGGCCTACGTCAAAGAAGAAAGGAAAAGTACGGTTTACCGCGCATTATGGAAACTCAAACCTGAATATCGGCAAGTGCTATGGCTTGTTTATTTCGAAAATTTCAGCAACAAGCAAACAGCAGCTGTAATGAAAAAGAATGTACACAGTATAGAAACCCTTGTATATCGCGCTCGAAAGGCACTTAAATCACAACTTGAATTGGAGGGCTTCGTTTATGAAGAATTATAACGAAATGGCAAATGACGTTCTCCGTAGAATAGGAGAACATGAAAACAAACAAAGAGACAGGAGAAATAAAATGAAAAAAGTGATACTACCGGCATGTTGTTTTTGCCTAGCGGCTTTTATTGGCATTAGTTTATCGTATAGTGATTTTTTCGGCGCTACACCATCCGGCGAATTAGAAAACTCATCTATCGTTAGCGAAGAACATTATACAGAACCCGAAATAGCCACCCACCCTGACCTCGATCTCGACGTGATAGGGTTAGTTGTGGTTGATGGAGTAAGATATGAGCAATGCTTAACCAACACCAAAACCTACACACCGGACAAATACTTGGGTAAAGCATCTGATTTTGAGGGAACTTATCAAACATATCTAAATGATGGGCCAGCAAAAGGCTTATATATATCAAAGGAAGACCCAAACGTTTTAATGGTTGAGCTAAAGCATGACGAATATATTGACTATGTGATTTTAATTAAAGAATAAAAAAACACCCCGACTTTTGTCGGGGTGTTTTTGATTTAGAACTATAATTACTTAAGTTCAACAGTAGCGCCAACCTCAGTGAGCTTAGCCTTGATTTCTTCTGCTTCTTCCTTAGATGCAGACTCTTTAAGGGTCTTAGGTGCGCCATCAACAATAGCCTTTGCCTCAGCAAGACCAAGACCTGTGATTTCGCGAACTGCCTTAATAACCTTAATCTTCTCAGCGCCTGCTGCTGCGAGAACAACTTCGAACTCGCTCTTCTCTTCAGCTGCTGCTGCGCCGCCTGCTGCGGGAGCTGCTACTGCTACAGCTGCTGCTGCAGATACGCCAAACTCTTCTTCTACTGCCTTTACAAGCTCAGAAAGCTCAAGAACTGTAAGAGCCTTAAGCTCTTCAATGATAGCTGTGATTTTTTCAGATGCCATTTTATTTTCCTCCAATAAATGTTTTTATTTTAATTATTCAGCTTCGTTTTTATCAACGATAGCCTGTACACCTCTTGCAAAAGCTGCAATAGGTGCTTGGAATGCTGCAACAACTGTTGCAAGAAGAACTTCTTTTGAGGGAAGTTTTGCTAATGAGTTTACTGTTTCAAGGTCGATAACCTTGCCGTCAAGATAACCTGCCTTAATGGAGAAGTTATCGTGAGCGTCTGCATATTTTCCGAGGATACGAGCTGCTGCTACATGGTCATCCTTAGAAATAGCAATTGCCGTTGTGCCTTCGAGTACAGATTTGATGCTCTCGAGTTCGCTGCCCTCAACCGCACGGCCAAGAAGTGTGTTCTTAACTACCTTATAGTCAATACCTGCTTCTCTGAGTTCCTTACGAAGAACAGTATCGTCAGCAACCGAAATACCCTTGTAATCAACGATCACACCGGCAACCGAGCCTTCGATTTGAGCTTTCAAATCAGCAACGATTTGTTGTTTTTGTTCTAAAACACTTGCGTTCGGCATTATTTCACCTCCGTATTTATTAAAACAAAATTAAAGCCTACCTCCAAAGACAGAGGTAGGCATAAAAATACATAAAATATCTTTTACGCTACACCTCGACAGGCGGTTTAACCGTTAGCCTGATAGCAGGACCTGTTTTCTTCGGAGTTTGCATCTTGCTTATAATAACACAAAAAATTGTGTTTGTCAACAACTAATTAAGCGAATTTTGCAACGTTAACCTTAACGCCGGGGCCCATTGTTGTTGCGAGTACGCAGGACTTAACATACTGACCCTTGGTTGCTGCGGGCTTAGCCTTTACGATAGCATCCATGAGTGTATCAAAGTTCTCCTGCAATTTTTCAGGACCAAAAGATACCTTGCCGATGGGGCAGTGGATAATATTGGTCTTATCAAGACGGTACTCAATCTTACCTGCCTTTGCTTCGGTTACTGCCTTAGCAACGTCGGGGGTAACTGTACCTGCCTTAGGTGTGGGCATAAGACCACGCGGTCCCAAAATCTTACCCAAACGACCTACAACGCCCATCATATCGGGTGTTGCGATAACTACATCAAAATCAAGCCAACCCTCGTTTTGAATTTTAGCAACGAGTTCCTCAGCGCCTACGAAATCAGCGCCTGCAGCCTCAGCCTCTTTGATTTTGTCGCCTTTAGCAAGAACCAAAGTTCTTACTGTTCTACCTGTACCGTTGGGGAGAACAACAGCACCTCTAACCTGTTGGTCGGCGTGGCGTGAGTCAACACCCAAGCGTACATGAATTTCAACTGTTTCGTCGAATTTTGCTGTTGCAGTTTTTACTGCTATTGCTACAGCTTCTTCAGCGTCATAAAACTTACCTTTTTCGATAAGTGTTGCGCTCTCATTATATTTTTTACCGTGTTTCACTTTCTTTTACCTCCTAAAGTGGTTAAATCGGAAATTTCCTCCCACGAGAAGAGAGTATTAATCGACAACTTCAATACCCATGCTGCGTGCTGTGCCGGCAATCATAGACATAGCCGATTCAACATTTGCTGCATTTAAGTCGGGCATTTTTTGTTCTGCGATTTTTCTAATCTGCTCGCTGGTAATCTTGGCAACCTTGTTCTTGTTCGGAACACCCGAACCGCTTTCAATACCGCATGCCTTCTTAATAAGAACTGCTGCAGGCGGAGTCTTTGTAACGAAGCTGAAAGAACGGTCAGCATAAACTGTAATAACTACAGGAATGATAAGACCTACATCGTTCTTTGTGCGTTCATTAAACTCTTTTGTGAAAGCCATAATGTTTACGCCGTGCTGACCTAGAGCAGGACCAACAGGGGGAGCCGGTGTGGCCTTACCTGCCGGGATTTGCAATTTAATATAACCAGAAATTTTTTGAGCCATTGTTTGCACCTCCATTATTCGTGGTAACCGGTGTTGTTACACCTGGCGGAACGGTAGCTTCTTCCGTTCCTCCCACCGTGACACCCTTACGGTGTCGGCGGCAAAATAGCCGCGTTTTCCTAAAAAACTAATCAACCAAAGCAATTTGGTCTAAATCCATCTCGACAGGCGTTTGTCTGCCAAAGACGGTAACGAGAACACGAACGCTGTTTGCAGGGATATCAATCTCCTCAACAACACCTTCCATATCCTCAAAGGGTCCATAAACAACCTTAACGTTGTCTCCCACCTTGTACGCAACCTCTACGCTGTGCTTCTCAACGCCGAGTGCCTCAACCTCTTGATCGGTTAAGGGAACAGGTTTGGAACCTGGACCTACAAATCCTGTTACGCCGCGAATGTTTCGTACTACGTACCAGCTATCGTCCGTAACAATCATTTTCACAAGTACATATCCGGGGAAAAGTTTCCTCTCGATTTCGCGCACCTTATCCTCTTTGATTTCGGTAACGATTTCGGTGGGAATACGCAGGTCTAAAATAAGGTCCTGCATCTTTCTGCTTTCTACCATTTTTTCAAGGTCGCTTTTAACCTTGTTTTCGTAGCCCGAATAGGTATGAATCACATACCACTTTGCATCATTATTTGCCATTTATTCTTTCCTCCCTTGATTGTTACCAAATCAGCGAAAGTAGATTGGAAAGACCAAAATCAACCAACCAAATAAATGCTCCGACAATAACGCACACAATCAAAACTATTACTGTGTTTTTAATAACATCCTTAAAGCCCGGCCATACAATCTTTTTAGCCTCGCTCTTATAGTCCCTAAAGAACTGAACAAGACGCTTTAGAATAGTCGGCTTTTTGCCTGCACACTCAATATAATCATCGATAAGCAAGAATGCTGCCGAGGTAATGAGTGTACCGAAAAGCACGCAAGCGATTGTTAAGGGCGCAAAGGTGTAGTTAATAGCGGTAACGCCTATAACACCATCGGCATCAACAAACTTAAAAGGCGTGCTTAAAGCCACAACCAACATAAAGATTGCTACGACTGCGCTTGAAACTACTGCCGCATATCTTGCGCCTTTTTTCTTGATAGAAAAGAAGCTCAAAACCACTGTCAGTACATTTACAAGCAAGCAAAACAAAAGTTTTGAAGATTTGTGCATATCAACACCCGAAATCTCAGTGCCAAACGCCAACTGCGCGCCTGATGCGGATATTGTGCCGCCGGAATAAACTATCTGTGCAAAGTTTGTGAAAAAGAGCGCCAAAGCAGCCAAGCCGCTTACTATTGCCAAAATCTGACAAACCTTGTTAATAGCCTTCATTTGCCGACCTCCTTACTTTGTTTCCTTGTGTACGGTGTGCTTCTTACAGAACCTGCAATACTTATTCATTTCAAGTCTGTCGGGGTCATTTTTCTTGTTTTTCATTGTGTTGTAGTTGCGTTGCTTACACTCTGTGCAAGCCAAAGTTATTTTAACTCTCATAACGGCACCTCCCGTTTTACGGAATTTATTTTGCCCGAATACTCGGGCAATTGAGCCTCCCTCAGCCCCTTTACATATTGACCTTGCGCCACATATTGTAGCCGCAAAGCAAAGCACATACAATATATAAAAAGCAGGGCTTTTCGGACTTTTTTCGCAAAAAAAAAGACCTTTTCAGAGGTAATGCTATTATAACACAAACCTCCCTTAAGGTCAAGTCTTTTTTTATATTTATTTATGGTATGTTCCGCCCTCGTTAATTTTGAAGGCACGATAGATTTGCTCCAACAAAATCACCCTCATCAACTGGTGCGGAAATGTCATTTTTGAAAAGGATAATTTAAGATTTGCCATCTCCTTAATTTTATCCGCCAAGCCATACGAACTGCCGATTATAAATGCAATATTTCCATCGCCAAACAAGGCTCTTTGTGCTATTTCCTCGGCAAGTTGCTCGCTTGAGAACTGCTTACCCTCAACACAAAGGGCTATCTTATAGCAATCTTTATCCAATCTTTTGATGATTTCCTCTGCTTCTTTTTTTAGCGCCGCATCTATTTGGGCGGCACTCGGCTTTTCGGGAAGCAAAGCAGGTGAAATTTCAACGGTTGTTAATTGCGCATAAGCGGAAAGCCTTTTTTGGTACTCCATAACGGCCTCGCTTAAGTATTTTTCCTTTAGTTTGCCAAGTGTAATCAATTTAATTTTCATCATAACGCTATTATTTCACCGCCCTCGATTTTTGCAACGGTTAATCGGTAATCTCTATCCATCACCGCCATAATATCGGCAAGACTTGCTTTGGCTGCCGACACCGCCTTTTCGGGCGTGTTATTTTCTTGACTTAAGTGGGCCAAAACAAACTGTTTTGCGCCGCTTTTCATAAATTCGGGCAGTTCAGCCGCTGCCGCTATATTCGATAAATGTCCTTGTTCGCCCGAAACCCTGATTTTAAGCAAGGGCGGATAGGGACCTTTTCGCAGCATTTCAAGGTCGTGATTAGATTCAAGCATAACCAAATCAGAGCCCTTTATTGCCTCTCTAACCCCATCGGTAACAATACCAAGGTCGGTACAAACGGCCATCTTTTCCTCGCCCGTATCAAAGGTGTATCCGCTTGAGCCCTCGCTATCGTGCGAGGTGTCAAAACGCTCTACCGAGAAAAAATCGGTTTGAATTTTTCTATCCACAACTATAATTTTTTGACTTTCAGGCAATTTTACACAAGACGGCAAACCCTCAGCCGTTTTTTCGGAAGCGAAAATCGGGATATTACTCTTTTTAAGAAAGGTAGAAAGGCCACAAATATGGTCGCTATGCAAATGGGTGATAAAGATACCCTCAATTGAAGACAGCGGTATGTTTCTTTGCTCTAAAGCCTGGCAAAGTCTTTTTGCCGAAACGCCAACATCAACGAGTATTCCCGCGCCCTGCGTGCCGATATATGTACTGTTTCCGCTACTGCCGCTAAAAAGCGGACAAAATCTTGCCATACCGTTTTCTCCTTTCTAAAAATAAAGGGCTATCATAAGATAGCCCGCTTTTTTACTGTGCCAAGCGGTTGGACTGCTTATCCCCCACTCGCTTGATATCGGCGCCTATCGCCGCAAATTTTTCAACTACCTTTTCGTAGCCACGGTCGATATGCTTTATATCTTCAATTTCACTCTCTCCCTCGGCCATAAGTGCCGCTATAATCATTGCGGCGCCTGCTCTTAAATCGACCGCCTTTAAGGGTGAGTTTTTAAGTTTTTCCACACCTGTAATAACCGCCATCTTACCGTCAACCTTAATATCGGCGCCCATAAGTGCCAATTGCTCAACATATCTAAAGCGGCTATCCCAAACGCCTTCGGTGACTATGCTTGTTCCATCACAAATCGACAAAACAGTTGCAATTTGAGGTTGCATATCGGTGGGAAATCCCGGGTGGGGCATTGTTTTAACACTTGTGCGACGGGGCCTTTGGTCCATTTTAACCCTGACCGACTCGTCAAACACCTCTATTTCGGCGCCTAATTCCTCAAGTTTTGCCATAATAGATTCCAAATGTTTTGGAATTACATTTTCTATCATAACATCGCCGCCCGCACCTGCTACGGCCGCCATATATGTGCCGGCTTCGATTTGGTCGGGAATAATGCTATAGGTTGTGCCGTGAAGCGAATCAACGCCACGGATTTTAATAACATTTGTGCCTGCACCCATAATATTTGCGCCCATACTGTTAAGGAAGTTTGCAAGGTCAACAATATGCGGCTCTCTTGCGGCATTTTCAATAACCGTAACACCTCTTGCCTTAACTGCGGCAAGCATAATATTAACAGTGGCGCCTACAGATACAACATCAAGATATATAGAACAACCTCCAAGGCGCTGGGTTCTTGCCTCCACCATACCGTTTTCGATGGTTACACGAGCACCCAAAGCCTCAAAGCCTTTTATATGCTGGTCAATTGGGCGAACACCGAAATTGCAACCGCCGGGAGGAGCCACGCGAGCCCTGTTCATACGGCCTAAAAGCGCACCCAAAAAATAACTCGAAGCACGCATACTTTCGGACATTTCTTTAGTAACTGTAAAACTATTTACCTCGGTAGTATCAATCTCAACTCTACCATCGCCTAAAAAGTTTACGGTAGCGCCCAACTGACGCAACACCGAACAAATAGCGGTAACGTCTGATATTTCGGGAAGATTTTCAATTATACAACGACCCTCGGCCAAAAGAACACCCGGTAAAATTGCAACAGCGGCATTTTTAGCGCCGCTTATTTTAACCGAACCGTTTAGCCTTTGTCCGCCGTTAATTACGAACTTTTCCAAAACAGGCACTCCTTATTTTTTTATGTGACAAATATATTATTGACACACTAAACCGTTTTCGGCGATGCAAAATTAGCCCAAAGAGCAAATTTTTACCTCTACCTTATTCACCACTATTATACCGCCCTCTCACCTCTTTGTCAATTTTTAATTTTTTTCAAATTCCCTCTTCTATTTTTGTAATTTATTTGGTATAATAAATTAAATATAACTATTAAGGGGCAAATTATGGATATCCGTATTGGCAAACTTAATATACATTATGAGGAAGCAGGCAGTGGCAAAGATGTTCTGTTTTTGCACGGTTGGGGCTCCTCTTGTGCTGTTTGGCGAAGCGTTTTCGAGGCAACAAAAGACCTTGGTCATCTTGTTGCACTTGATTTTCCGGGTTGTGGGCAAAGCGACACTATGGAAGAGCCTTGGGATATTGATGACTATGCCGATTTTGTTCTTGAATTTATCGAAAAGACAAAACTTGAAAATCCTATTCTTATAGGTCACTCTCACGGCGGCAGAGTTATTATGAAGTTATGCGGTGAGAAAAAACTTTCTCCGCCTAAAATTATTTTTGTTGATGCGGCAGGACTTATTCCTAAAAAGACTTTGCGCCAAAAAATCAAAGCCAAAAGTTTCAAGGCGATAAAGGGCGCTCTTTCCTTGCCCGTTATCAAAAATTATTCGGCCGGCTTGCTCGATAAGGCCCGCAATCATTTTGGCTCGGCTGATTATAACGCCGCGCCACCTGTTTTAAGGCAAACATTGGTGAGCCTTGTTAACACCGATTTGCGCCATCTTCTTCCTAATATTGAGTGTCCTTCGTTACTTATATGGGGCGATAAAGACACCGCAACACCTATCGAAGATGCAAAAACTATTGAATCACTTATTAAAGACTCAGGTCTTTGCATAATAAAAGACACAGGACACTTCTCATTTTGCGAAAAGCCGTATGAGGCAAACGCTATTATCAGAAGTTTTCTTTCATAATAAAATTTTAAGGAGTACCTAAATGGAATTTTCTCTACTTTATATTGTTTGCTTAATGGCGGCACTTACCCCCTTTGTTGCAACCTATAATCATTTTAAGATGCTTCAACAGTCTTCTTATTATCCATCACGCTATCTCAAATGGCTCTACGATGTTTATTTCACAAAATTGTTGTTGCTAACCTTTATCTTTTGCGCCTTGTCGGTGGTTTTCAGGTTTAGCATGGTGCTTGAACTCGTTATTATTTCCCTCTTTGCAATAGCACAACTTTTCATAACCCTTTCAAATCGCAAAAAATCAATAAAAAGACTGGTGTTTACAAGTAGGGTTTACCGTTTATATACCGCCGCTATTGTTGTGCAATTTGCACTCTTCTCGGCAGTACTATTTACAAAGGGCGCACTACAGGGTGTTCTTTTCTCACTTCTTATGCTCCTTGCCGTTTTCGCCCCCTTGCTTGTGTTGCTCGCCTGGTGCATCACCAAGCCCATTGAAAATGCACTCGCCAAGGCATACACTAAAAGCGCAAAGAAAATTCTTGCCGATTCGCCCGAACTTAAGGTGGTTGGTATTACGGGCAGCTACGGCAAAACCAGCACCAAGTTTATTTTAGCCCGTATTTTGAGCGAAAAATACAATGTTTTGGCCACACCCCAAAGTTTTAACACCCCGATGGGCGTTGTGAAAACTATCAGAGAAAAACTTCGTCCCCAACACGAGATTTTTATCTGCGAAATGGGCGCAAAGCAAAAAGGCGATATTAAGGAAATTTGCGATATTGTTCACCCCGACTACGCCCTTATCACCTCGGTTGGTCCCCAGCACCTTGAAACCTTTAAGAGTGTTGATAATGTTTTTGCAACCAAGTTTGAACTTTATGATGCCACAAAGGCAAAGGGCGGCACAGTTTATGCCAATCTTGAAAGCGGCCCCATTGCCGAAAAAGGAGCAGGACTTGATATTGCTTTTTACGGTGGTGAAAACTCCTCTTGTGTTGCAGAGGATATAAAATATTCAAAAGAGGGTTCTTCTTTTACAATAGTAATGGGGGACACAAGAATTCCCGTTACAACAAAACTTTTAGGTCGCCACAATGTTCTTAACATTTTGGGCGCGGCCTATATTGCCTTTAACACCTTTGGTCTTTCTGATGAAGAAATTAGATTTGCCGTTTCGAGATTAGAGCCAACCGAACACCGTTTGGAACTCAAAACATATATCGGCGGCTCACTTATGATAGACGATGCTTATAACGCCAACCCCGAGGGTTGCATAGAGGCCGTAAACGTTCTCTCCCAGTTTGGTGATATGAAAAAGGTTATAATCACCCCGGGTCTTGTAGAACTCGGCGAACAGGAATATGACTTTAACTATAAATTAGGTTTGGCTGCGGCGGCTGTTGCCGATGAAATTATTCTCGTTGGCAGAAACCGTGCGGTACCAATGAGAGAGGCCATTCGCACAACTGATTTTAATTCTGATAAAGTACATATCGTATCAAGTTTTCTCGATGCGGTTAAACTTTATAAGGATATAGCCGACAAAAACACCGTCGTTTTGGTTGAAAACGACCTGCCCGATAATTACTTATCATAGTAAAGGATTTTGGAGGTAGTATTATGAAAACAAACATTGCCGTATTTTTCGGTTGCCGCTCGGTAGAACACGAGGTTTCTATTATTTCGGCGGTTCAGGCCATGCGTTCAATTGACCGAAATAAATACTCTCCCGTTCCTGTTTATGTTACAAAAGAGGGTGAGTTTTATACAGGCGACTGCCTTTTTGAAATAGAGGCTTTCAGAGATGTCCCCGCGCTTCTCAAAAAGTGCCGCAAGGTGTTTTTGGTTAGAGAGGACTCAAAGGTTTATTTGCGTTTTCTTAAGAAGCGTGCATTCGCTAAATCGGATGATATTATAATTGACCTTGCTTTTCCTATCGTTCACGGAACCAACTGTGAGGATGGTACAATAGCGGGTTATTTCGAGTTTTTAGGCCTTCCCTATATTGGCTGTAACGTTTTAGCCGCCGCCGTTGGTATGGATAAAGCGGTTTACAAAGATGTGCTCAAGGGCGCCGGTCTTCCCGTGCTTGACTGCGTTAAGTTCTCGGCAAGAAAATATAGCGAAGCCAAAGAGGCTGTGCTTTTGGGAATTGAAAAGAAGTTCGATTATCCCGTAATCGTAAAGCCTGTAAATTTAGGCTCAAGCGTTGGTATCACCAAGGCAAACGACCGTGATTCACTTATCGAAGCTATTGATTTGGCCGTTTCCTTTGCCGATATTGTTTTGGTTGAAAAGGCCATCACAAATCTTCGAGAAATCAACTGCTCGGTACTCGGCGACACCGATAGTTGCGAGGCATCGGTTTGCGAAGAACCATTTATGAACGATGAAATTCTCTCGTACGAGGATAAATATACCCGTTCGGGCAAATCAAAGGGTATGGCCTCGTTGGGCCGCAAACTTCCCGCCGATTTAAGCGAAGAAAAATCTGCCGAGATTAGAGAACTTTCTTGTAGGATTTTCAAGGCGCTCGGCTGTAACGGCGTTGTTCGTATTGATTATTTGTTGGACACCCAAACAGGCAAGGTTTATGCCAACGAGATAAACACAATTCCCGGCTCCCTTTCGTTTTACCTTTGGGAAGCAACAGGTCTTTCCTACACTGCTCTTATTGACCGACTTGCCGCCCTTGCATTTAGAAGACAACGCAGCCGTGAAAACCTCACCTTTACTATTCCCACAAATATTCTCTCAGGTGTTTCGTTTGGCACAAAGGGTGCGAAAGGCAGTAAGCTTTAATGTGTAATCTTATTATTAAACTCGCCGAAAAGCGTTCGGGGCATATTTCCTCTGCCGCAGTGCGCAACTCTTGCGGCACATATGCGGGTGTGCTTGGAATTTGCTTTAACCTCTTGCTTTTCCTAATAAAAATTGCTGTCGGTTTGCTTTCGGGAAGTATTTCGATAGTAGCCGATGCTCTTAACAACCTATCCGACTCGGGCTCATCCCTTATAACGCTGCTTGGCTTTAAGCTTTCGGGCAAGCCTGCCGATTCCGACCATCCTTATGGTCACGGCCGAATGGAATATATGTCAGCCTTTATCGTATCGGCCATTATAATGCTTATCGGTTTTGAACTCTTTAAGGAATCCCTAACCGCTTTGACGGGCGGCACCGCGATACCTGTGTATTCGGTTTGGTCAATCCTTGTGCTTACAATCTCGGTTGTGGTAAAGTTTTTTATGTACATATATAACATAAAGCTTGCACGTCGTATAAACTCCGATGCATTAAAAGCCGCCGCTAAGGACTCAGTTAATGACTGTATCGCAACCTCGGTTATCTTAATTTCGGTAATAATTTGCCGCATCTTTCCGATTTCCTTTAACCTTGATGCCGTTTTGGGTATAGCCGTAGCCGTCTTTATTTTAATTTCAGGCTTTACCTCGGCAAAGGAAACGATAGATGTTATCTTGGGCGGTCCACCCGATAGCGAGCTTGTAAAACAAATCGGACATATGATTATGTCCGAGGAAACATTTATAGGTATGCACGACCTTATTGTTCACAACTATGGGCCAACAAGGCAGTTTGCCTCGGTGCATGTTGAGGTTAATCAAAATGTTAATATCGTGCTTTGTCACGAACTGATTGATGAATGTGAAAAAAAGGTAAAAGAAAGATTGGGCGTTGAGCTTGTTATTCATATGGACCCGATTGAAACCGACAACGAAGAAATTGAAGCGGCCAAGAAAATCGTGGGCGGCGTTTTAGAGGAAATCGACCCCGCTCTTACATATCACGATTTCCGTATGACCCCCGCCGCTGACACCCGCATAAATTTGATTTTTGATGTTGTGGTGCCAAACAGCGTTTCGCTTCCTCAAAACGAACTTTATAAACTGATTTGTGAAAAAATAAAAAAAATACACCCTATCTTTGAGTGTGTAATTACCTTTGATAACGATTATACCGGTAAATAAAAAAGGTCCGTACTTTGTGGCACCCTCCGTAAGGAAGGTGCCACAAGGTGGCTCTTGTATCTAAACTGAATAATAGGTTTCGTTACGCGGTGTAGCCATTGGCTATGCCGTTTTTTGTTACACACCTTTTCAAAGTGT
>JAZRZR010000063.1:0-75607 GCA_045601525.1 Acutalibacteraceae bacterium | reverse complement strand
GGAATTCAGCAAGTGTCTGTCCCCTCTCAACCTCACGGATACCCTGACGGATAACATGCTTGGCTGTTTGGGCAACGATACGGCCAAACTGCTTGGTCTCAAGCTTAATTTCAACAAAGCCGTTCTCTACTGCCTTTGAATCAAGCTTTAATGCTTCCTCACGGGAAATTTGAGCTACGGGGTCGGTAATTTCATCAACAACCTCTTTGCGCAAAATAACCGAAAAGATTTTCTTCTCGGGGTCGATTGTGCATTTTACAATTTCCCTTGTACCATAGTCTTTTCTTAGTGCTACTACAATAGCGTTTGCAATCTTTTCAGCAAGGTATTCCTGAGGAATTCCACGTTCCTCCTCCATAACCTTAAGTGCCGCAAAAAATTCTTTGGTTTCCTTATTCATTTTCCGTTATACCTCCGTTAAATCGTTTAGTTTTACTTTTGAATATTCGCCTTTGGCAAAATATATTTCCTCGCCGTTAATAATAAGTTTGATACCACCATCAAAGCCTATTAAATCGGCTGTTATTTCCTTGTTGCCGTTATAAGCCTTATAAAATTTAACCTTTACACTGCTGCCGATAAACCTGTTAAAATGTTCATCCCTTGTAAGTTCCCTTTCAAGCCCCGGTGAGCAAACCTCAAGATAATAAGATTTATCAATCGGGTCAGCCTCGTCAATCACGGGGTCAATTGCGTGGGAAACATTAGTACAGTCATCAATGGTTATGCCGTTTTCGTTATCAATGAAAACACGCAAATAGTAAGATGCGCCTTCCTTGACAAACCGGACATCCCAAAGCATAACATTTTGCGCCTCAACAGTTTCTCTTATAAGGGAAAAAACCTTTTCGGCTACGCCTGCCATAAAGATACCTCCTGACAAAAAGTAAAGAGCAGGTCGCCCTACTCTCTTTCCTTAAAAATCTTAAACTACAGTTAGTATAACATATACATATATAAATTGCAAGTCTTTTTTATATTCTAATCTTCCAGTTGCTTACCTAAAAAGGCGGCCGCCACTTGAACCGACTTGATTTCACTCTTGTCAATATCCTTACCGTCATCACAAAACAAACAAACTGCTCCCGCCGTGTCCCCTGCCGCTATTATCGGAGCCACTATTTTTATAATTTTTGAAACGCCCGAAATTTCAGGGGAAACTGCACCATTTTCAAAAACCTTAATGCGCCTTTCATCAATAATTTGCTGTAAGGGCATACCGATTTCCTTACCGCTGATTTCCTTTTTGCCACTGCCCGAGACTGCGATAAAACGGTCGGCATCACTTATTGCAAAGGTATGCTCACTGCCTTCAGCCAAGGCCTCTGCATATTGCGCCGCAAAGGTGGAAAGCTCACCCATAGGCGAATATTTTTTGAAAATCACAAGACCGTTGGTGTCGGTGAAAATTTCAAGCGGCGCGCCCTCACGGATATGCATGGTCCTCCTTATTTCCTTTGGAATAACCACACGACCCAAATCATCTATTCTACGAACTATTCCTGTTGCTTTCATATATACATTTCTCCTTAAATTACAAATTGTGTTGTTAGTATTTGTTAATAAAAGAAATTTATACTTAGTCTTTTACATTTTGCTATGTCAAATATATTTTACATTTTGTAAAATATATTTGACATAAGCTAAAGTTTTTGATAGAATAAAAACAGAACTATTGAAAGGAGATGTCAAC
The DNA here is from genome assembly GCA_045601525.1 of Acutalibacteraceae bacterium. Classification (GTDB taxonomy): domain Bacteria; phylum Bacillota; class Clostridia; order Oscillospirales; family Acutalibacteraceae; genus SIG565. Next base: position 73,914 of record JAZRZR010000063.1, on the reverse strand, counting down.
GGTGGACAAAAAGCGAAAATTTAAAGCTGCACGTGATTTATGCGGTTTAACACAAGACGGGCTTGCCAAAGCCGTTGGAGTCTCCCGACAAACAATAGTAAGCATAGAAAAAGGTGGGGGTAATCCCTCGCTTGACCTATGCAAAAGAATTTGCAAAACATTAAATACAACCTTAAATGATTTATTCGGGGAGGAACAATAAAATGACTCGCACAGAAATGATACTTCGTATTGGAAAAGAATATCACACCGCAAATATTGAAGGCGGAGAATATAGTTATGTACAAGAAGCAGGTTCAAAAGCCAAATTAGAAAAAGCCCTTGGACACAGTTTTTCACATTTTAAACTTGATATTCGTTTTGAATTAGACGATGTCGCTGTACTTATAGAAACAAAACAATCCTTCACAAAAAATGATGAAGATCAACTTGCAGAATATGTAGAAGAAGAATTTGCTTTGCATAACGGAAAGAAAATTATTGCTATTCTTGCGAACACAAACAATGACGAAATCAAGGTATGGAAATCTGCTATCGATGACGAACATATTTTAACTAACGAAACTGTTCTCGATAAAATGGAACATTATGTTGGTTTGTTTGATGCAAGTAAACAAAACGATAGAGAGAAGGTTTTAAAGAATACTTATGATTTAAATGAACTTCTTCATAAAATGGACATTGATGAAAGACTCCGCAGTCAGTTTGTGGGAACAACACTTCTTTATCTCAAGAAATTAGTAGAAAAATTTGGAGCAACTAAAATCGACGAAACTTTAAAGAAAAAATTAGATACCCATTGGTCTATGATGGACGGCAAACAAATTCGTGCCGCTATTGAATCTACATTGGACGATTTACTTGATGGTTCAGAAAACAAAAACAAAAAAATCGAATTACTTCAAAAAAATGTCCTTAACGACCAAAAAGTCAAAAAGCTCGATCCCACAAATTGGATAAAAATTTTAGATACTATCCTTATGGATATTTATCAGTACATCGACACTAACAGTTCTGAAGGTCAGGACATCTTAAATCTTTTCTTCATCGCTTTTAATAAATATACCGGTAAAGCCGATAAGAATCAGGCGTTTACTCCCGACCACATAACAGAGTTTATGTGTAGATTGACAGACATTGATAGAACAAAGCGTGTACTTGACATAACCTGTGGTAGTGCATCATTCTTGGTTCAAGCTATGGTTAAAGAATTAGCCGATTGTAATCGAAATACAACGGAAGATGAAGCAAAAGCATTACAGGATATCGTAAAAAAAGAACACATTTATGGTATAGAAGTTGAAGAAAAGGCCTATGGACTTTCCACAACCAATATGCTGATTCATGGCGATGGCAATTCTAATATCAAGTTTGGAAGTTGTTTTGATTGTAAAGCATTTATTAAAACCGCCGATCCCGATATTGTTTTAATGAATCCGCCTTATAACGCTAAGCCGATTGGCATACCTGAAAGATACAAAAAGGAATGGGGCAAAGCAAAAGACGGCAAGGAAGATCCCACAAAGGGTTTGGTTTTTATTCACTATTTATCTGATGTTATCGCAGAGATGAATAAAGATCGCGAGAAAAACAATGAACCATTAAAAACCGTCAAACTTGCCGTTTTGCTTCCCGTATCTACTGCTATTGGTACAAGTTCAATCATTGAGACTGAAAAGATTCAAATGTTAAAAAACAATACACTCGAGGCGGTATTTACACTCCCTAATGAGATTTTCTATCCAGGCGCATCCGCATCTGCTTGTTGCATGTTGTTTACATTAGGCAAGCCCCATAAAAGAGCAGATGGCACTGTAAACGAAACGTTTTTCGGATATTGCAAAGATGATGGTTTCAAAAAGAAAAAGAATCTTGGTAGAATCGAGCAATTTGACGAGAACAACAACTCAAAATGGAAAGTTATTGAAGACGAATGGCTTTATTTGTTCAACAACAAAAAAGTTGTAGACGGAAAATCTTCTACTGCTATTGTTGACGGTAAATCCGAGTGGCTCTGTGAAGCATATATGAAAACTGATTACAGTACACTTTCCGAGGAAGACTTCCAACAAACATTAAATAACTACCTTGCCTACTTAATGAAGGAGGGTAAAATTCATGAAACTTAACACCACTAATTGGGAAGGCTTTTTTATACATAAATTATTTAGATTAGAAAATGGAAAAGCTAACCAAGGAATGCTTGAAGAAGGCAATGAATGTTTTTATGTCGGTGCTAAAAAGGAAGATAATGGAGTTATGCTTCATTGTAAAAAAGATAATGCACTGATACAAAAAGGAAATTGCATAATATTCATATGCAATGGACAAGGTTCTGTAGGTTACGCAAATTATATGGATGTTGATTTTATCGGCACAACAGACATAGTTGCGGGGTACAACCAAAACCTTAATAAGTATAATGGATTATTCATTGCAACCGTATTATGTCAGGAAAGACCAAAATATTCTTTCGGCAGAAAATGGAAAACACATTTAAAAGAAACTATAATAAATTTACCCATTCTGCACAACGAAGACGGAACACCATTCATAGATAACTCAAAAAAATATTCTGAAAAAGGATACGTGCCTGATTGGATATGGATGGAGAATTATATTAAATCACTTAATCATAAAAATCTAACAACAATAAACAACAAAGAAAACACTATAAAACTAAATTTAGACAAATGGCAAAGTTTCGAAATCCATTCTATCCTAAAAGTTATAAATGGCAAAGGGTTAACAACAGAGGAAATAGAAGAAAACCCAGGAGATATTTTTTGTATTCAAGGCGGTGAATCTAAAAACGGCTCTATCGGTTCCATCAATCGTAGCTATTGCGAAAAACAGGGATATGTTATCATAGATGAAATGTGTTTAACAGTTGCTCGCGTGGGTACGGCTGGATGTGTGAATTTTTGGGAAGATCCCTGCGCTATAGGAGACAAATGTAAAGGTTTAATACTTAAGGAACATCCGACAAAGGCTACTTACTTATTTATACAAACAGTACTCAATCAATTACAGTATAAATATAGTTATGGCAGAGGTCTTGTCACAGACAAGTATATGTCCGATATAATTAAGCTCCCTATTTTGTACAACATAGATGGTTCGCCGTTTATTGATGATACAAGGAAATATTCCAAAAGAGGATATGTCCCCGATTGGAATTTTATGGAAAACTATATAAAATCATTGCCTTATGGCGATAGAATTTAAACAGCAAAAAGCGAGGTGAAATTCACCTCGCTTTTGTTTTATTCTTCTTCTGTTCTTTCGCTTATGATGTATCGGGGTCTTGCCTTTACTTCCATATAAATTTTGCCGATATATTCACCGATAATGCCTATACAAACAAGCTGTACCGCACTAAGCAGGCAAATAGCGGCGACAAGGCTTGCCCAACCTGCAACCGTGAAGCCTAATATTTTAGAAACTATTGCCCAAATAAGACCGATTATGCTAAAGAAGGATATGATAATTCCCACCGCCGAAATCATACGAAGCGGCTTTACCGAGAGGCTTGTGATACCATCCATAGCCAAAGCGAGCATCTTTCTAAGCGGATAATGCGATTCTCCCGCTATTCTCTCATTTCTCTCGTAATATACCGAGCTTGACTTAAAGCCGACCAAAGGAATCATACCGCGCAAAAATAGATTTACCTCCTTAAAGTTGGCAAATTCTTTTAGTACCTTTGAGGAAATCAAGCGATAATCAGCGTGATTAAAGACAACCTCGGCGCCCATAGCATTTAGAAATTTATAAAAGCCCTCTGCAGTAGTGCGTTTGAAAAATCTGTCGGTTTTTCGGTTGCTGCGCACTCCGTAAACCACCTCGGAGCCCGACATGTATTCCTCAACCATCTCAGTCATTGCGGTAATATCGTCTTGACCGTCACAATCAATCGAAATGGTGATATCGCACTTATCCTTAGCCTCCATAAGTCCCGCAAAAACTGCATTTTGGTGGCCTCGATTTCGGCTCTGCGAGATGCCCACAAAGGCTTTATTTTCAGTGGCTAAATTTTTTATAATATCCCAAGTTGCATCCTTGCTACCATCATTTACGAACATTATTCGGCTTTCCTTTGATATAAGGTCGGCCTTTTGCATAGAATTTAACTGTTCTAAAAACATAGGCGCCGTTATCGGCAAAACCTTCTCTTCATTGTAGCAAGGAATTACCATATATAAGGTCGGTTTCATTTCTATTTTTCCTTTCTTATACTAATGAATTTTTTAACAACTCAAAGACGAAAATCTTACCCTTAAAATCAAGTTCGGTTTATTTGTATTTTGCAAAAAAACAGCGTATATCACCTTAAATAAAGAACCTATGATTTTTGAGATTTAGCTAAGAAAATCGGTAACATCGTACACAATAAATTGGTCATCCGTGTAAACAATCACACAGCCTGACAAATCATTGCCCGATTCAAAATCAGATTGAAGTGTGCGTTCCAAAAGTAAAAAATCTTTTTGATTTTGCAAACTACGATTAGATTTCAATGTTAGCCAATCATAAAATCTTACATTACCACTAGTAGGATGAAGCTCAATATTAATTGTTTTTATCTCACCATTGGTCATTTCAGTAATTATATTGCTGTTCCAAAAGGTAGCATATCCCAGTTGATAACCTTCTTGTTGTAAAAAGTCAACAACAGGCGTCATTATTTCTTTATGATTTTTAGCTTGGAAGCGCAAGCCCTCATATCTTTGGCCGAAGTAACTATTACTGTTCAAATAAACGCTGTTTACAAGCCCGTTTGCCAAAACAAGAGCCACCGCAATTAATGAAATCGCTCTCCTTAGGTTCAATATTGATAGTTTTTTCGGTGAATTATAAAATTGCGACGCAACGATAGTAACCATCCATATTGTCAATGGCGTTAAATACAAAACAAAATAATAATTGTTGCCGATTAATAAAAACACGAGAGCCATTACCAAAATATACGATATAAAAAATACATAAGGCAAAGCTTTTTTAATATCTTGTTGGTTTTTATATTTTCTTATTTCTGCAACAGAAACAAGAATACAATAAATGCCCAAAAGAATTCCTAATGCTGACAACACTCCTACAACCGAAAGGAGTTCTACTTCATCTCGTAAACCAAAATGATGAAAAAATCCGTAAATAACCTTTTTGAACTGGTCTGCATCCAATAAATTTATTGTGTTTTCACTATAATCTGCAAATGTATATATTTTCATTAAATAGAACTTGTTTGCCAAAAATCCTACGGCCGAAAAACCGCATGACGCAATTACTGATAACACAAGTCTTAAGTTTTCCTTTATAAAAGCAGTTTGGTTGCTTTTGGAAAAATCATCTATAAAGCCATAAATGCAAACGCAAAGCAAAATAGGTACATGAGTCATCATCAATTGGCGTATTCCACCCAATCCGCCGACAAAAGAAATTAAGCTTAAAAGCAGTAACCGCAGTTTATATCGTCCGCTTGCAAATGTCAAACCAACTACCAGCAAAGAGATGGCAATATGGGGAATATAATAACAATGATACAAAACAATTCTTCCCCAACAAACACTTATCGGCAATAAGAAGAGCGCTGAGCTTAAATAAAACACCTTTCTGTTTATATTTATCATACGAGTAAATAAATAAAAACATAATACCAAAATACCTTGCATTATTACAGAACCAAAAAAACGAATTAAATGCCAGTTATTGAAAAGGAGAAATAACGGCGCATAGATTAACTGTGTGTTAAAAACGCGAAGTTCAGTGGAATATATCCAATCGGTTGATAATATTTGTCCTGTTTTTGCGAGGTGCTGTGCCAATACCAGTTCGCTGGACGCATCAGCATCAATGCAACGCTTGGTAACAAAATAGGTCACAACTATTGAGAAAACCACGGATAAAACAAAAAAGATTTGTTCGATTTTTATGCTTTTGATACTTTTCTTTTGCATTCTCCTGCCCCTTTTTACTAACTATTATTTAACCTACTATTTTTTCTATCTAGCCTTATAGATAAATATTTTTCTCACCAAAAAATTATAAAAGAAAACAATAGCTGTGGCCACAATTTTAGAAATCATTTCACCGAAAGACAGTAAATCAACAGCCAGCCACATTATGAGAAGGTTTAACAAAAGTCCCACAATACTCGCCATATAAATACCTAAAATTTCTTTTATAGCAGAGCTTCTGTTATCCTTAAAAACAAGAATTCGGCCTGCCAACCAATTTACAAATGTTGAAAGTATATATGCGATTACGGTTGCCACTGTATAATGAAGTGCCGCCTTATCAAAAAGATAAAACAATCCCCATTCTGTTAGCGTGGCAATTAAGCCCACGATTAAATATAATAAAAAATCTTTAATGTTGCTTTTTTTCATACTTTTATTAAAAAACTCCGTGTTTATCGTGGTTGACTTCATAAGGAAAATCGTAAATATATTCAGACAATGCCTCGGCTATTATATCACACTCTGCCTTAAATCTTTCGTCCTTTAAGAAAAGCTGCGTGTTATAAATAGACCTTTCGGGATTAAACTTAGTTTTGGGTGCTATATGTGTATTTTTATCCCAACCGAGCAGGTCAAAAATCTTATTTACCGAATCGTCATATTTATATATCAAGTCCTCAAACTTAATTCTGCAAACCCTACTTGATGTAACCTGTTTTTCCATTTCACGAAGCCTTTTATAATACCTGCAAAAATCATTAACATCGGTGGGATACGGAACAACACCATCTGTTTTAGACCAAAAATATTTATTGCTTATAAAGACATCTCGGGGGTCACGCTCAATTACAAAAACATACGCATCGTCATTAAAATAATTATCAAATCTAAAAAGGTTAAAAGGCAATAAAAGTTGGTCGAAAAGAATACTTTGCTCATTATATCCCGCCATATTAAGCAGTTTATAGATATACTCCTTTGAAGCCTCATAAAACCTTTCGGGAGTTACAAAGGAAATCTTCATAGGACTATATGCCAAAGCTTTTTTCGGTGTATATTTATTAAGGGTGATAAGTTTAAGAGCCCTATTAAAGCAAAGCTTTACAAACATCTTGAAATTTGTGTTTTCCTGCCAATACCAATAATATTCTGTTTCAATATCAGTGATTTTCTCAAGATATTTTTCGGTTTCCTCCAAAAAGCCCTCGCCTATATTCTCTTTATAATGGCCTACCCACCAATACTTTTTATCATATAACTGCTTCATAGTGTTTCTAAAGGAGCGCAAAGCCTCATCACTCCTTACAGCATTATTGCCGATAAGAAGCTTATCCTCTAAATCGAAAACACCGTTTGGACAATGCAAAAACACATACTCAAAAGTGCCTCGGCTAACATCTACTCCCTCAACCTCGCTCATAAGGTCGGTTATAACAGAAGAGCCTGAACCCATATAGCCCGTTGGTATAATAATTCTTTTAGGATTGGACATACTATCACCTTTTTTTCATATTTTTAATTTTCATACAAAGCCTTGTAAGAAAATAGAGCCCTCGCTTATTAAGGAAGGCAATAAGTTTTTTATTGCGACCTAAATTATCGATATATTTGTTAGTGTAAAGTTCGCTAAAGGTGGTAAGATATTTTTCCAATTCTCTTAAAACCCTTCGCTTTTCCTGTCCTTTACAAAGAACAACCCTTGTTACTGCTGCAACAGCCAAATGTTCTAACACCAAATACTCTAATTCCGACTTATAGGTTTCATAAGCATCTACTTTTTTGAAATATGTAATTACATCCTCAAAGGCCTCTATTATTTCAATGTTTCTTGCGGCATTGGTGTTATTCATAATTGAGCCGGCCCTCTGCAAATAATAGAACAACACATCCTCTATATAGGTTATGTTATTTGCCTTAAGATAAAGTTTTGGCACAAGCCTTAAGTCCTCATACCATACTCTTGACTGAAACTCAAGCCCATCAAAAAGGCTTCTTCTATACATCTTACCCCATGCGCAAAAACGGTTGAATAAAATGTTAGGGTTTTTAGCCAAAGTGACCGTTCCGTTATTTATATTGTTCTCAGTTTGCCTTACAACGTTACCCTGTTCATCAACATCAACGCTATTGCACACTATAATGTCGCTATTACTTTCTTTAGCGGCTTTTGCAAATTTTTCTAAACAATCCGAAGAAATATAATCATCACTATCCAAAAAAACAACATACTCGCCAGTAGCCTTGGTTAAACCATAGTTCCTGGCACCGCCAAGACCACTGTTTTTTATAGTGAAGTTTTGGAAGTTTTTATTTCGGGCTACATATTTCTCTATTATCTCTAATGAATTATCGGTGCTACCATCATTCACTATAATAACTTCGCTATCTTTATATGTTTGTGATTCGACTGTATCCAAACACTTTCCCAAATAGGCTTCCACATTATAAACAGGGATAATTAAACTAATCTTCATTATATAGCCTTTCTTTTAGTTGTGAATTTTTTCAAAAAAGCCAAAACCTTATCAAGAAGCATAAAGAATGTTTCGTTTTTGGTAATAGCGGCAAAGGCAAAATAAACACCGGCGCCGCCCAACAATTCTAACGCCAACTTCAAAATAAGATTGATATCAAGTGTGGCAATTAAATAAACCGCACCAAACATCAAAATTGCACCAACGAAAACGCCTATGTTATCTTTAATCATTGTTCTTATGTGCAGCATATCCCTAAGGCCTATAAAGGAAATTATAAAAACGGTGCTTTCGGCGGCAAGGCCTGCAATACAAGAACCGAAAATTCCAAGTTTTGGTATCAATAAAGCATTCAAAACAACGCTCACAACTGCACCGCCTGTGGTGGCTAATGTGTATCTTTTTTCCATACCTAACGGAATTAGCATTTGCACACCCATAAGGCTATTCATAGATGTTATGAAAATTAAAACACTCAATATTTTAAGAACAGGTATAGAACCTAAATATTCCTCCCCTAAAAAGAATGGAATAAAATCATCGGCCACACCCAAAATACCAAGCATAGCGGGAAACGCAATAAAAAGGTTAAAGTTTATCGACTTTCGCACATAAGCGATAATGCCCTCTCTATCGTTAGACGCAGTCAGATTTGCGACACGAGCCATCATTACATAACCAACCGACTGCAAAATCGCCGTAATCATTCTGACAATTCGTTGGGCTTGGTCGTATAGTCCGACATTATCGGTGTTTGTCATCCAACCAAGCATACTACGGTCTATAAGAGCGTAAATATAATTCATTGCCTGTGGCACGAAAAGTATAAGGCAGGGTTTAAGGTGCTTTAACCGCTTTAATTGTTTGCCTTTTTTCAAATCAATATATTGAGGCAAATAGAAAATCATTATTAAATTTCCAATTAAACTACTTAATACATTCATCAATATATACCACGGCAAATCATCCGGGGTTTTGATAAATGTAAACAAGCACACAATAAAGATAAACTTAACCACAAGATTTCTAATCGTTACCTTTTTGAAATCTTCAACGCCCTGATAAAACCAGGTTATATCAAGACCTGTTGCGACAATGTTTATTATATGTATGCGATAAATTTGAGCATACGGATTATTGATGCAAAGCATTGGAATATACACCGCAAGGGTAAGAAGCATAAGCAAAATTCTCAAAGAAATAATTTCTTTAGTTACCCTTGCAAGTTCTTCCTCATCATCACGAACATAAGCAACCTTTCTAATGCCATAAAGTGATGTGCCCAAAGCACCAAATATTAAAAAGTATGTAACAATGCTTTCGGTAAAGGAATGTATTCCGTTAGAATGCAAGCCAAGGCTTCTTGCAATATACGGTGTTGTGATAACCGGCAACACCGTTACAAGAACTTGATAAAGCATATTAAAAAATACATTTTCAGTTAAACTTCTCTTTTTCATTCTCTCTTACTGCTTAATTTTCCTTTTGAATACTGAATCTGTTCTACAATAAATCAACAATAGCACAATGGTTAAATAAATTGCCGAATTTGGCCTTCTTAACAAATGTCCTGTATAGACTGTTGACACCATCAACAATCCATAATTTATAAACAAAACAAAATTGAACAAATTAAAACTTTGCTTAAATGACGTGATTAACTGCTTCACCAGTCTTACCAAAAAATAAAGCAACAATAAACCATAAAGAGCGGCACCGATATATCCATAATAGAAAAATATTGCTTGAGGGTCGCTCTCTAAATCATAGGCCTCGCCGCCTAAATACATTTTTGTTTGTTCAAAGCCTACAAATTTAGTAAGTGTATCTGTTTCCTCCCAAACAAGAGAACCGAAAATTATCTTTTTGAGGCGGTTATTGGCAAGGTTTTCGGCCGTCTTTTCTCCCTTATAGGCGGAGAGATATCTATCCAATCCAAACCTTTCTATCATCTTTTCATCCAACGCCTCTTCAAAGGTTTTGTCGGTTAAGTTTTCCTCGGTTTTTTCAAGGCTTTGATTATTAAGTGTATCTATATCCAGTCGAGGCGAATAATTGTAGTACGCTATCGATGCGACTAATATAACCGACAAGGCTATGCAAATGAAAATCGGAAACTTTTCTTTTCGTTGTATAAAATACTCTACAATTATGAAAATAACACAACAAAGCATAGTTCCAATAAGGGTTAAATAGGCGGCTTTTGTGCCGTTCATAACATACATAAAAGAAATCGGCAACAGTAAGAAAACCGGCCATTTTTTCTCTGTGCTAATGCAAAAATAAACGGCAAACGGGAATAACGAAGATAATATAACACTAAAAACACTTGGTGTGTTATTCCAACCTGTCCAACCGATTTCACTGTGAATATATGTGTAAATTCCGCTTTTTAAGAAATAGCTCAAATAATAAGAAACTGCAACAACCGCAATCATTATTTTAAGGGCCGCCATAGTTTGCCTTAAAATTTCTTTTTTCTCATATAAGAAAATAAAAGAGAAAAGCAAAACTATCGCATGAGCTACTAAAAGCATATATTTTACATCAATAAAAACATTTATATAGCCCACCCTAAAGCAGTTAAGGATATGCATTACACAAAACAGCACGATTACCGACATACCCGCAATAAATCTTTTGCGTTCTTTTGTAAAGAACACAACATACATCGGAATTAACACAGTTACACCTAAACGGAAATATCCCGCTATTGAAACAGCGCTATCCCTTTGCACATACGCGAGTATATCCATAAAAGGTTGTAATACCAATATTATTGCCAACAAATTACTTTTTAATATACTTAAAATTTTTCTCACTTTACTAACTCCAATCGCCTAAAAACCATTACCTTTGTTTTGCTTTTACATTTAATATTATTTTTGAAATTGATGAAAGACCGACAAAATTCAAAAAGGCAATTATTTGCCTGCTTTTAGGCATTTGGCGGAACACCTCACCGCTGTAAATTTTTGGATAGCGAATCTTTACCGCACCCCTCATTTCCTTAATAACGGCTTTTTTCTCTTTGCCGTCTTGGGCCTCTAATCTATTGATGGTAGTAATCAATATATGGTCGATATACAGAAATTCGAGTGTGCGACTATACCTATCGGTTAATCCCTTTTCCTTTGTGAAACTAACCAGATTATCCATTACTGTTATAATGTCCATATTCTTTTTAGAATTGTTATTTCTCATTGTGGAAACATCACGACAATGACAATGATAGAAATCCTTATGTATTACTGAAATTTTTTCGGTAAGCATAAGGTTTTTCGTTGTAAACTCAAAATCCTCATACCAAAGCCCAACGGGGAATTTAATATCACCGACAAACTCCCTTTTGAATATTTTATTGCATGCTGACGGTGTAACCTTAAACTTATCGGCAAAGGTCGAGGCATTATGATAAACATCGTGGTCTTTATAATGGTCCACCATGTCGCAAATTACTATGTCTGCCTCCTCGCTTTTTGCCAAGTTATACATTTCCTCATACATTGTGGCACTTACCCAATCATCACTATCAATGAAGCCAAGGTATTCTCCGGTTGCATTTAATAGCGCTAAATTACGAGCAGAAGCCTGTCCCCCATTTTCTTTGTAAAATGCCTTGATTTTTTTGGGGTGTTTTTGGGCATATTCTTTAAGGATATCTATTGTGCCGTCAGTGGACCCATCATCAACTGCCAAAATTTCTATTTCCTCAAGGGTTTGTGCCAAAATAGAATCTAGGCACTGGCCTATATAATCTTTTGTATTATAAATCGGCACTATAACACTTACCTTCATTGTTTTCAGCCTCCAAATTTATATATTTAGTTAATTATATCATACCAATAACAACATAGCAAGCACTTTAAGGAAATTGTAGCTACATTATCCAACCATTCCAAAGCTTAAAATCGGCTTTACTTTTAGAAAGAAAGATGGTATAATGTCGGCGAAAATCCTTTTCAGTAAAATTAAACTCAAGGTGGGAAAAATGATGCCCAAACAAAAAAACTTTTTAGGCTATTTTTACGCTATGGCAAGTGCGATAATCTACGGCTGTATGCCCATTATGGCAAAATATATTTATGCCGATGGCATAAGTCCGTTATCCCTTGTGTTTTTTCAAACCTTTTTAGCGCTTCCAAGCCTTGCACTCCTTGCCTTTCGCCAACAAAAAACCTTAAAGGCACCCCTTAGAATCGTTTTGCCTTTAGGCCTACTCGCCCTGTTCGGTTGTGTGTTGGCCCCTATGTTGCTTTTTTCTTCATACAACTTTTTAGCATCAGGCACTGCCACCGTCTTCCATTTTGTTTATCCAAGCCTTGTATTGCTTCTCGGCTTTATTTTTCTTAAAAAGAAAATTGTTATAGGCACACTTACAAGCGTTGTTTTGTGCTTTTTAGGCATTGCTTTATTTTACGACCCCGCCGAGTCCATTAACCTTACCGGTGCCGCTTTGGCGCTTTTATCGGGTCTTGCCTATGCAATATATGTGCTTTTGTTACCCCGTTTTAAGAGCGATAATATATCCGGCTTTTTGTTTAGTTTCTATATAGCGCTTTTCAGTAGCGTTATTATGTTTATTATTTGTCTTGTAACAAAACAGTTTACCCTCCCCGCTACGCTAAAAGGCTTTGGTCTTTGCCTTTTGTTTGCAATGTCGGTCACCACAGGAGGTGTTGTGCTTTTCCAACAAGGTGCCTTTATAATCGGCGGTGAAAAAGCCGCTATATTAGGCGCCCTTGAGCCTATTACGAGTGTTATAATCGGCATTCTTGTTTTCAAAGAGCCACTAAAGGCCAACACCCTTATCGGCTCGGCCTTGGTAATTGCTGCAACCATAATAATTGCCGTTATAGATTTAAGAGCCCAAAAAACCAAATAAAAGAATATCACCACATAAATAAACTTAGGCTTTGCTTGTTATCGGTTATATTATTTACTTTTTCTCTTAAATGTGCTATCATTAAAAAAATACTTTTGAGGTGAATTATGGATACAATTAGTACTCTAAATGTCAATGCACCCTCTCCTGTCAAAAAGCGTGACTCCAACTTAGAATTATATCGCATAATTTCTATGTTGCTTATAATCGCGCATCATTATGTTGTAAACTCTGGCCTAACAAGTATTAGCGGACCTATTGCTGCTGACCCAACCTCTTGGCGCTCATTGTTTTTGCTGAGCTTTGGAGCCTTTGGCAAAACAGGCATTAACTGCTTCCTTTTTATTACAGGTTATTTTATGTGCCGAAGTAACATCACCGCAAAAAAGTTCATTAAACTTTTTGGTGAAGTGGTTTTCTATGACGTCTTGCTTAATTGTATTTTTTGGTTAACCGGCTATGCGCCTTTCTCTTTAGGCTCATTTATCACAAATATTTTGCCGTTCACAAAAATAGCTCAAAATTTTACAGGTTGCTATATAGTGTTTTTCTTGTTTATACCTTTTTTGAATATTCTTATCGCGAAAATTACCCAAAAGCAACACCTGTATTTAATTTTCCTTTGCGGTTTCACCTATGTGTTTATGGGAACTATTCCTTTTTTCTCAGTTACTATGAACTATGTTTCTTGGTACATAGTGTTGTTCTTTATTGTTTCTTATGTTCGCATATACCCTTCAAAATTTTTTGAAAAAACTGCTTTTTGGGGTGTTTGTTCTCTCGCTTTTATAATTCTATCAATTTGCTCTGTATTGGCTTGTGCTTGGCTTGGAAAAAAGGTCGATTCGTTTTTCCCATTCCTTTTTGTAACGGATTCAAATACATTACTTGCACTTTTAACCGGCTTCTCATCCTTTATGTTTTTCAAAAATCTAAAAATCAAGTATAACAAGATTATTAACCTATTTGCAAGTGCCACTTTTGGCGTTTTGCTAATCCATGCTGCAGGCGATAATATGCGCAAATGGCTTTGGGTAGATGTCTTAGGCAATGTTACAATGTACAATTCTAAATGGATGCCTTTACATGCTGTTTTAAGCGTTTTTGCTATATTTATTGTTTGCGCTTTTATTGATTTGTTGCGCATAAAACTTATTGAAGGTCCCGCAATGCGCCTTTTTGATAGATGGTATAACAATATCAAACCGCGATTTTCTAAAATTGAAGATAAGGTTCTAGCTAAATTAGGCGTTAAAAAAGACACTAATAAATAACATTTAACAAAAAACAAGCGAGGTGAAAACGCCTCGCTTGTTTTAATTAAAAACGCTACCGCTTTTTGCTTTTTGCGCTTTACTTTTACTAAAAATTATGTTACTATCGACTTAAATCAAAATATGGAGGTAGTTTTTATGTCACATATTGTATTTCACAACCGTTTTATTGATGATTGGATGTCGGCTTTCCCCCTTGGCAACGGTCGTATCGGAGCAATGCTTTTCGGTGACCCTAATAGAGAAAAAATCGAAATAAGCGAGGAGTCCCTTTGGAGTGGAAAACAACTTGAGGAGACCTATGTTTCGAGCAAGGAAAACCTTGATAACATCCGCAATATGCTCTTTAACGAGAAGTATGTTGAGGCTACTCAACTTTGCAAGGACACACTTTTAGCCAACCCACCCCGTGTTCGCTTTTTTGAGAGTTTTGGCGAACTTTTTGTTGATTATAGCGATAAAAATGATTATAAAAACTACAAAAAATCTTTAGATTTATCTACCGCCATTGCCACTGTTGAATACCAAAAGAGCGGTATAAACTATAAGAGCGAAACCTTTATAAGTGAAAAGTACGATTGTTTTGTATCCAAAACCACTGCCGATGGCAGTTTTGACTGTTCTATAACCTTTTTGCGAGGTCAGGATGCCGAAACTAAAGCCGAGGGCAACACAATAATTCTTGATGGTCAACTCAATTGTCCTACCCTTGAACATTACGGTGAAGGCTTTTTGGGTATGAAATTCGGCGCCAAACTACAAATCGTGAGTGATGGTGAAATTTCAGCAAGCGGCGATACCGTTCACCTTACCGGTGCTAAAACCTTTACAATTTTTGCAAATTTTGCAACCAACTATAATATTGAAAAATTCAATTTTGATGATGGTATCGATTATAAAAAGCGCCTTGATGCTTCAATTGAAATCGTTGCAAAGGCTGATTACGAGGAAATTAAAGCAAGCCATATTGCCGACCATCAAAAGCGTTACAACAAGGTTTCCTTTGACCTTAAGAGTGATAAATTTGCCGATGTGCCTACCGATGAGCGTTTACGCCGTATGCGCGAGGAAAACTGCGAGGATAATGACCTTTATACCCTTTATTATAATTTTGGTAGATATTTGCTTATTGAAAGTTCGGGCAAAAACGCCACCCTTCCCGCAAACTTGCAAGGACTTTGGGTGCACGGCTATACACCGCCGTGGGGCAGTGATTACCACACAAATATAAATGTTCAAATGAACTATTGGCCTGCCGATAACACCAATATTGGCGAGTCCTTTATACCCTTTGCAAACTACATAAAAAAATTGAGCGAATTCGGTAAGGACACCGCCAAAAAGTTATTTATGGCTTCGGGTTGGACCTGTAATCACACGAGCGATGTTTTTGGTCGCACAGGTGTGCACGATTTGGTAGATTGCGGCTTTTTTCCAATGGCAGGTCCTTGGCTTTGCCTTAACCTTTGGGAGCATTATGAGTTTACGGGTGACGAAAATTATCTTGAGGATATTTATCCTGTTCTAAAGGGCAGTTGTGAATTTGTGCTTGACTTTTTGGTTGAACACAACGGATATTTAGTTACCGCCCCCACCAACTCACCCGAGAATAGTTTCTATTATTACGATAACGGCGAACAAAAACAAAGTATGTTTACATACGGCGCAACTATGGATTTTCAAATAATATATGCCCTCTTTACAAGAACTGCCTTTGCCGCATCTAAACTAAATATTGACCCTTGTTTTGCCGAAAAACTCGAAAAAACTCTTGAAAAACTGCCGCCTATGAAAATAAGTGAACGCTACGGCACAATTTGTGAATGGATAAAAGATTATGAAGAAGTTGAGCCGGGTCACCGCCACATTTCGCACCTTTTCGGTCTTTACCCTTCCGACCAAATCACCGAGTCCGACCCCGAACTTTTTGCGGCCGCCCGCAACACAATTGAACGCCGCATAGAAAACGGCGGCGGACAAAACGGTTGGTCGAGAGCATGGGCAACCAATTTCTATGCACGCTTTAAGGACGGCGCAAAAGCCTTTGAGCATTTTTCTCATTTAGTTAAAACCTCCGCCTCCACTAATCTTTTAGAGATATATCCTATGGCGGCATACCCGCCTTTCCAAATTGACGGAAATTTTGGCGCTATTGCATCAGTAACCGAAATGCTTATCCAAAGCCATTTAGGAAAAATAGGAGAGCGTATCGTTGAAATTCTGCCTGCTCTTCCGCCTTGTTGGAAAACAGGTTCTATAAAGGGTATAAAGGCTCGTGGTGGATTTGTGTTTGATATTGATTGGGATAACTGCAAGCCTACCAAGGTGGCAGTTACCGCCGAGGACAATGCTACTCTTTGCTTAAAAATCGCAGGCAAAACGCCCTCTTCGGATAAGGCATTTTCTCTTAACAACGATACCCTCGTTGCCGAATTCAAAAACGGCGAGAGCGCAGTTTTCACTTTTTAATCGGAGGTTAAAATGGATATAAATCAACTCCTTAAGGGTATAAACTGCAGTTGCGGTAAAAGGCACGATTGTGACATTAAATATGTTTATATCGAAAAAAATGCCGCAAGGTATCTAACTGATATTTGCAAAGATTTTCAAGCGGCACTTATTGTTGCCGACCAAAACACCTATGCCGCCGCCGGAGAAATTACCGAGAAGGTTTTAGGCGAAAAGATAACAAAGAGAGTTATCTTTGACGGAACAAAAATATTAGTGCCCGACGAGGCGGCGATAGCCACTGTCGAGCAAAGCCTTCTAGGTATTGATATTATTGTCGGTATCGGTTCGGGTGTGATTCAGGACCTTTGCAAATATGTATCACACCAAAACAAAATTCCTTATCTTGTTGTTGCCACCGCACCCTCTATGGACGGCTACGCCTCAAACGGAGCCGCTATGATTACGGGCGGTATGAAGGTGCCCTATCCCGCAGGGCTTCCGTTAGCCATAATCGGAGATGTTGATGTTCTTAAAAATGCGCCAATAGAAATGATAAAAGCGGGCTACGGTGATATTATTGGAAAATTTTCCGCTCTTAATGACTGGAAGTTAAGTCACCTTATAAACAACGAATTTTTTTGCCAATATATTTATGATTTAACGTTTGAGCAAATTGATTCTACACTAAAACTTGCAAACGGCATATTAAAACGCAACGAGGAAAGCATAAAGGCACTTATGGAAGCCCTTGTGATTATCGGTATTTTAATGAGTTTTGCGGGCTCTTCACGCCCCGCATCGGGCAGTGAACACCATCTCTCACACTATTTCGAAATAACGGGTATTCTTGATGGCGCCGAATATTTCCCTCACGGCATCGATGTCGCCTATTCCACGGTTATCACGGCTATGCTTCGTGAAGAAATACTTAACAGGCCCTTTAAGAAAAATCTAAACCGCCTTTCTGCCGAAAAGTTACACAAGTGTTTGGTCAAGGTTTACGGGCCCATCGCCAATAGTTGTATCGATCTTCAAAACAAGGTTGGAAATTATAAGGATAGAAGTTCGGTTTATCTTGAAAAGGAAAAGGGAATTCGAGCAATTTTAGAAGAAATGCCCTCCTCAAAAAACATTTGCGATATGTTAGACCTCGTAGGACTTGATATTACCGAATTCTACACACTATACGGTAAAGAAAAGATTAAAAATGCCGTTCTTTTTGCCAAAGAACTAAAGGATAGATTTACAGTGCTTTGGCTTTATTACGACTTTTTTAGCAAAAATGAATAGTATAATAACAGCGGAGTGAAATCACTCCGCTGTTTCTTTATATCTCTCCACTACACTATGTATAGCCATACAAAACTTGTCGAAAAGTGTTAATGTTGTCGGTTCCACTTTAATGAATAATGAAAAATGAATGATGAAGAATGAATAATTAATGTGTCGGCTTTGCCGACATTATATATATCGTGCCAACGGCACACCGAAATTATTCATTATTCGCTATTCATTATTAATTCGCAAGGCTCCGCCTTGCGCCCCCTGTTGCTTTCATATATACAAAAATCTCCTTTACAAACACATCGTAGGGAACGACCTCGTGTCGTTCCGTGGCGGCACGGCACACGGGCCGTGCCCTACAATTTTTTCGTTTCGTAGGGACAGGCGTCCTCGACTGTCCGTTAACTTCACAAACCCTTGCGGGCTGTCGGGGCCGCCAGCCCCTACGCAAGTTTTAATTTGTGTTGTTGGGGTTTATAATTATTGATTTACTTTTTGAGGGCATTGTGATACAATGTAAAAAAGCAGGTTCTCAGGGCTTTAGTTAAAAAATGCGAGGTTGGTATAAATGAAACTTATTCCTTTGGGCAAGGTCTCTTGTGCTCAAGATGCCGCCATATACGGCGATTATTTTTTTAATCTTGGCACCTTTGGTGACTGTCAGGTTTACAGCCTTAATTCGATAAACAATGCTAACGGCAAAGAGGTTACCCCTTTGGCGACATTTTCTTTTGAAAAGGTTGGCGGTGTGCCGCCTCACAGTAATGCCGCTTGTTTTAGTAAAACATTTTATCATCCCGATGATGAGTTCCCGCTTTTGTACACGAACATTTATAATAACGCAGGTCTTGACAACAAAGAACTTCTTGGCTGCGCTTGTGTTTATCGAATTTCAAGAGACGCAAACAACTTCACGCTAAAACTTGTTCAGTTAATCAAAATTGGATTTACCGAGAACGCTTCTCTTTGGTGTTCCGAGGGTGGAGATGTGCGCCCCTATGGTAATTTTTTGGTGGAAAACGACAAGTTTTACGCCTACAATATGAAAGACGGCGACAATTTAACTCGTTATTTCACCTTTGCTTTGCCCTCAATTGATGACGGCGAATTTGATGCCAAATACGGTGTTAAGCGGGTTGTTCTAACCGAAAAAGATATTATTGACCGCTTTGATGTTGACTACCACCGCTTTTTACAAGGCGGTTGTGCCAAATCCAATAAAATATATTCCCTCGAGGGATTTTCGCAAAGCATTGAGGCGCCGCCCGCTTTACGAATAATAAATCTTAACGAAAAGTGTCAAGAAACGGTTGTGCTTTTTGAGGAACTCGGCACCGATATAGAGCCCGAAATGATAGACTTTGCCGAAAATGGTGACTGCTACTATGCCGATGCCTCGGGCAGTGTTTACAAGTTAATATTCTAACAAAAAAAACCACTGCAATTTCCATTTGCAGTGGTTTTTATTTTATATTTTTTCGCCGTTAATGAAAACTGCTGTGGGTTTTACTGTGATTTGCAACGGACAACCCTTGCATATCACCAAATCGGCATCCTTGCCAATTTCTATTGAGCCCACTCGGTTTTCTATACCTAAGTGTCGAGCAGGGTTTATTGTTATGGTCTTTAATGCTTCAAATTCACTAAGACCCTCTCGCATAAGAAGCGCCGCCGAAGCGGGTAAATACTGTGTTGCAACTATGGGTGAATCGGTCATAACCGACACACGACAGCCTTTTTCAATAAGCCTTACCGCATTCTTAGGTGAACTCATTCTATTTTCAGCCTTTTTTGGTTGATAGAAATACGGACCTACTGCTATCGGATATCCCTTTTCAAACAACAAGTCTTCTATCCCCTCGCTCTCGGTGGTGTGTTCCAAAGTTAGTTTCACTCCACACTCCTCGGCGATGCGAATAGCGGTTAAAATATCGTCTTTTCTATGAGCGTGAGCCTTAAGAGGTATTTCACCCCTTACAACACAGAGCATGGCTTCTAATTTGGGGTCATACTCATATTTCTCGTCATTTTTTATTTTCTTATCATACTCTTTTGCCCTTTGGATAATTTCACGGATAGTAGCCGCTACAGTTGCCCTTGTTGTGAGAGTTTGCACCTTGGTTTTCTTAAGATTTTCGCCAAAGGCAATCTTCATAGCAACGGGGTCGGCAACAATTCGATTTTCGCCATAGGTTTTGACAGCCATATGACTACCTGCCATACAAGCCACGCTACCCGGACCTACACAAGCACAGGTAACACCCGCCTTTGCCGCCTCTAAAAAGGTTTCCTCATAGATATTAACGGCATCAAGGGCACGATGGTTTGGGGTGCAGTTATCATATTTTTCAACATCGTCCTTGGTTGCCTCTCCTGAAAATCCAAACATACCTATATGGGTATGCACATCTATAAAGCCCGGATAAACATCGTATCCCTTTGCATCATAAATTTCGGCGCCGTCTATCTCTATATTTTGCTTAATATCGGCTATTTTGCCATTTTCTACAAGAATATCCGCAACAAAGGCTTCGGGCTCTATCGCATTATGTATTCTTCCGTTTTTAATAATCAGCATTTATTTTGCCTCCTCACAATATTTTTGCGCCGCTATAGTGATACCCTCAAAATCGTTTTCGGCAATAAGTTTTTTATCTACTATACCGCCGCCTATACCAACACCGACAGCGCCCGCCGAAAGATATTCATTCATATTTTCGGCAGTAATACCATTTACGGCTAAAAGTTTAATATGAGAAAGAGGCGCTTTTATTGTCTTTATATAGTCAGGTCCAAAAAGATTTACAGGGAAAACCTTAACAAAATCGGCGCCGGCGCGAGCCGACAAAGCAATTTCGCTTGGGGTTAGTGCGCCCGGAATTGAAACCAAGCCCTGCCTTTTTGTGTATTTAATTATTTTGGGGTTTACATCGGGTGAAATAATAAATTTACCGCCCGCCGCCTTGGTTAGTGCAACCTGTTTTTTGGTGAGCACGGTGCCTGCGCCTATAACCATTTTATCACCAAAATTATCCACAAGCAGTCTGATATTTTCGGAGATTTCTTCATCACTTATTTTACCTGTTGCATCATAGGTACACTCAACGGCTTTGATGCCGCCGTTATACATCGCCTCGCACAAGGACACAAGTTTTTCCCTCTCCACGCCACGAACTATAACAATTATTTTGTTTTCCTCAATAGTTTTTATTGTGTTTTTCATAGCCTACTCCTTATAGCGCCCAAAAATATTCAAGGCTTATTTTGAATTTTTCGCATTGTTCTAAATTGTTTTTATCTATTGCGCTACTGCTGCAAATCGCATCATAAAATTCCTTCATAGTTTGTTTTGTTGCAGCAACGCCAATGCCCTCAACATTATTAGGCATATTGTTTTCTTTCATAAGTGAGAGCAGTTCTTGGTTTTGGTCTTGCTCGCCATTAAAATGATTTTGCAGCAATAAGCCGACACCCACCATTTCGCCATGCAAATAGTTGCGACACTCTTTATTATACAGTTTTCTTGCAGTTTCATAAAACTTATGAGCCAATGCGCATTGATTTGAGCCTCTTGCAATTCCGCTAATTACACCCGTTACAGCAACCGTTATAAAGGTTGTTTGCTCGATAATTTCACTGATATTATTTTGCTTCATATCCTCTAATACGCCATTAACATTTGCCATAAGCTTATTAAAGGAACTTTCGGCCATTATGTATGCCCAATCAAGACCTAAAGAGCCTTTTACTGTTGCTATTCGTTGTTTTATCTCTACAAACTTGGCAAGAGCATCAAAAACACCTGAAAGGAAAAGGCGTGTTGGTTGAGCCGTTATAATTGCAGTATCAACCAAAACCGAATCAACCTCTTTTTCAAAATGAACAGTACCCGTGGTGCGCCCATCTCTTGTATAGCAAACACTCAAAGGGGTGTATGCCGCACAGGTGGCCGTTGAAGTTGGAATGTTTACAATAGGAAGTTTCGCAATATTAGCGATAAGCTTTGCGAAATCCATAATCACTCCGCCGCCGACACCAACAATTACACCAAAGCCCTCTTTCTTTGCCTTTTCGGCTATAATTTCGGCATCCTCTTTATTACAACTTCCTATATGCTCGATTATTTCATATTTCAAATCGGCATCACTTAAACTTTCCTCAATTTTTGCCTTTGTGATGCTAAGAGCCGTTTTGCCCCCTACCACCAACGCCTTATTTGAAAATCGCGAAACTTCCGCCCCGCATTTCTTTATTAAATGAGGCTCCTGCAAATATCTGCCGCAACCTATTCTAAATGATTTTTCAGCCACGCCCATAAATTTACTCCTTTTATTGCTTTTCTTTCATTTTAATGCTATAATTACCCTGTGTCCATACAAAAAATTGATGAAAACTTTAGAAATATTGCGGTGATACAATGATTTTTAATTCTTATTCCGAAGAAAAGGCTGTTACAAACGGTATTACTGTTGTAAGCTGTGGCCATATTTTTGCAAAACCTAACAGGGAAATATTTAGACCCCAAGGCCGAAACGATTGGCTTTTGTTTTACATTTCAAAAGGTAGCGAAACCTTTTATTTTGAAAAAACACAAACCGCCAAAATGGGTAGCTTTGTTCTTTTTGCCCCCGGCGAAAAACAACACCATATTTACAAGGGAGAAACCACTGCCGAGTTTTATTATGTACACTTTAGATGTGATGCCTTGCCCGACAATATAAGCCTAAAAACCTCGGTTATTTACCCCTTGAGTCCTAAGAGTCTTTATTCCGATATTTTCGAACAAATAATAGATGAAACCCTCAAAAAACAACCTTTTTATGAACGGCTTTCAACCTATCGCCTTTTAGAACTACTAACCATTTTTGAGCGTGACTTTTTATTTGAGGGCTCGCTTTATAAGGAGAATTTTAACCGCATTGCCCGCGTTGTACAGGATATGAATATGAACTATAACAGCACTTCAACCCTTAATGATTATGCCGAAATGTGCAATATCAGTAAATACCATTTTTTAAGGCTTTTTGAGGAAATTGTCGGTGAAACTCCCCTCGGATACCGCAACCGCATCCGCTTAGAGCATGCCGCCGAGCTTTTGAAAATGTCCTATCTCTCGGTTGAGGAAATAAGCCGTTTAACTGGCTTTTCCTCGCCCTCCTATTTTAGTAGCGCATTTAAGAAAAAATATTCCCTTTCTCCGCTACAATATAAACAAAAGAGCAAATAAAAAAGTCGCCCTACCGAGTTTTCGGTAGGGCGTTTATTTTTAATCCCACTCAATAAAGTTTGGCTTACGAATTGGTGCGGGGGGTGTTGTTTCTTCGAGTTCTTCATCCTCGTAATCATCCTCCGCAAGAGGTACTGCTACTTTGTAGCCCTCGCTCTCAACGGCTTCTCGCAATAGATTTGAATATCCGCTTCCGTACTGCACGCACTGGGATATACGGCTGAGTGTTGCCGATGAAATTTTTGTTTCCTCAATTACCTCGGTGTACTTTTTGCCCGCAAGCAAAAGCTTGGCCGCATATACTCTATCGGCCATATTTTGCACCTCTTTTTTGGTGCAAAGGTCCTCGAACAACTTTTCACAGTCCCTTACATCCTCAAGGTCGGTAATAAGTTTGAACAAATCTCTAATTTTCTCTCTATTGCTCTTTTTAGCCATTTCTAAAACCTCTCAAGTGAATTTTCTAAAAATGCTTTGGTTTTGGGGCTTTGCGGATTTTCAAACACCTCTACGGGTGTTCCCATTTCTTCTATTACACCGTCGGCCATAAATATAACCTTATCGGCAACATTTTTGGCAAATTCCATTTCGTGTGTAACAACTATCATAGTACGGTCCTTATCCTTAAGGCCCTTAATTACTCTTAAAACCTCACCCGTAAGTTCGGGGTCAAGCGCACTTGTCGGCTCATCGAAGCAAAGAATATCGGGGTTTAGCGCCAACGCTCTTGCTATCGCAACACGCTGCTGTTGACCGCCCGATAAAAAGCAGGGATATTCGTTTACCTTTTCATCAAGACCTACCTGATTTATAAGTTTCTTTGCTTTTTCCTCTATTTGCTCATCGCTACCCTTTTTAAGAAGTTTCGGTGCAAGGGTTATATTTTCAAGCACGGTATATTGAGGGAAAAGATTGAAATTTTGAAAAACAAGACCGAAATGTAATCGGTTGTTTCTTATTTCTTCTTCGGTAAGGTTTGATTCCTTGCCCTTTGATATTACCTTTCCGTCTAAAACGATTTCACCGCTATCAAAGGTTTCAAGGAAATTAAGGCAACGAAGCAGGGTTGTTTTACCGCTTCCCGACGAACCGATAATAGCAAGTGCTTCACCCTTTTCGAGCGAAAAGGTTATGCCGCGCAAAACCTCATTTTTGCCGAAGCTCTTTTTTATATTGTTAACTTCAAGTATCGCCATAATTAACCTCTAAAATAATTAAGTCTTTTCTCGGCCTTGCCTAAAACAATTGTGAGAACACCTACAAAAATCAAATAGAAAACACCTGTGTAGAACAAGGGCCATACGAGCGCCTGTGTTGCCGCAAGTTCCTTAGCCTGCTTGATAATCTCGCAAACCACTATACAGTTCGCAAGTGCCGTATCCTTAATAAGTGTTATTATTTCGTTACTCATAGGCGGCAATATTCTCTTTACAACCTGCTTAAGAACTATCTTTCGGAAAATTTGCGACTTTGTAAGACCAAGCACATATCCCGCCTCATACTGTCCTTTGGAAATACTTTCAATACCGCCTCTGTAAATTTCGCTGAAATAACAAGCGTAATTTATCGTAAACGCAATAAGAACCGCGGTGATTCTACCAGCATCCTCGATACCGTAGGACGCAAACATAAAACGGTCAATACGGCTAAACATCGGGAAATTGAATAAAAGACCGGGCACATAATATATAATGAATATTTGCAGCAACAAAGGAATACCGCGTACTATCCAAACAATAACCTTTGAAATTGCTTTTATCGGTTTGAAACGGCTCATTGAGCAAAAGGCTATAGGCAAACCAAGCGGTGCGCCGCAAAGCAGCGTCACCGCAAAGATTAGCAATGAAATTTTGAAGCCGTCAAACAGGAATGCTGTGACTTCTAAAAAAGACATTTTGTTTCTCCGTTAAATTATTTCTGGTTAGAAAAATCAATGATTGCTGTGTTAACTACACCATACTTTTCAGCAAGCTTTGTGATTGTGCCGTCAGCAGCGAGTGCTTCGAGCTGAGCGTTTACGTTTGCAGTAAGTTCGCTACCCTTCTTGAAGCCGATAGCATAGTACTCAACATCGCTTGAAAGTGTATCTACAATCTTAAGGTCAGCATAGTCGCCCTTGCCGCAGTAGCTCTTAGCAAGTTGTGAGTCTAATACTGCGAAATCAACTGTACCGGACTTAACCTCGAAGAGACAATCGGTTTGTTTTGTAAAGCCTTTGATTGTTGCACCCTCAAAGCCCTTAGCATAGCTTTCACCTGCTGAACCGCTTTCAGCTGCACCGTTCTTACCGTTAAGGTCTGCTGCTGCACTGATTGTTGAATCATTCTTAACAACAACTACCTGGAGGTTCTCCATATAGTTATATGAGAAGTCAACCTTATCGGCACGAGCAATACCGTCATCATCAGAGGTGTTGCAAGTGAAACCGTTCCATACGCAATCGATTGTGCCTGAGTTCAAATCAGTGTATTTGTTTTCCCATTCAATCTCTTGGAAAACAACCTTGTAGCCAAGGTTTCCGAAAACTGCTTCAGCGAGTTCGGTATCGAAACCAACAAGCTTACCGCTTTCATCTTTATAGTTCATAGGCTCATAAATTGTATATCCTACAACTACTGTCTTTTGTTGTCCGCAACCTACGAACAACGTCATAACCATAAGTGCTGCTAAAATAATTGCCAATAACTTTTTCATTTTTAATTACTCCTTTTTTAATATGTAGTTTATTGGTGTGAGGCGTGTGCCTCGTTTGTTGATGTTCTTATTATACTTTACCAAACTAAAGTTGTAAAGTCTTTTTTTGAAAATTTTTTAAGTTTGTACAATTTGCACAAAAACACCCTATTCTTTATCGCTTTAGTTTGGTAAAGTGATAAAGTAAAACAGCCTGAAACCCTTTGTTTATGCGGTTTTTGCGCTTTTATGCATTTTTTATTGCCGTTTTTTTCTGTTTTTATTATATTGTGTAAATAAACAAAAACAGGACAAAAGCCCTCGCTTTTGTCCTGCTTTATATATTTTTTTGCCTTTATACAACAAAACCATCAAGTTTATAAAAATACTTTATTGAGTTAAAGTAGTCTTCTTTGTATCGCTCATCTATGCTCTCGTTTATTTCATTCACAAGCGTGTTGTCGTTTGCCCTTGTTGCGAAGAGTTTTTCTCTACTATCTATCAATATCCCCGAGGTGTATCCCGCAAAAAGATTTGTATGCATTATCTCTTCTATATAATAATAATCTAATATACATATATTTATAACATCAGTCTGAAGCATTGCTAAAAGGTCGCTATCGGTTTTATATGAAGTTATTTTTTCTTCCGCTACATACTCTAACAGATAATTCTTATTGACCATTCCGCCTCTTATTCCTATTGTGTATTCGGATAACTCTTCGGGTGAATATATCGGCAAATTACCTTTATACACAATTCCTTGTGAGACGCTGCAATAACTTTTTGTGTATGAGTTTTGGGAATTTCCTTTTTGTGATGTTATATAACAATCAATCTTTTTATTCTTTAACAATTGGTCGGCCTCGCTATAAGATGTTTCAACAAACTCAACCTTATAGCCAAGTTCGGTTAAGATTTTGGTGGCTGCCTGCACATCGTAGCCCACCCAATTTTCGCCCTCTTTTCGACTGAAGACTCCGTCCTCCCATATGCCAACTTTTATTTTGGGAGCAAGAGAAATTCGTGTTTGAGGAATTATAAATACTATAAGCAAAATCGCCAAAGCGACCGCTATTGCGCTTATTATAATTATCAGTTTCTTTTTCACGCTTAATTCCCTCCGTCTTCCTTTAGTTCCATTATAAGAGCATTTACGCCCCTGCGACCACCTGTTGCTCTATGAGAATGAAAATACTCACTGTTACAGTTTGTGCAAAGGTCAGTAGCATCTATATTCTCTGCAGGTATACCAAGGTGAAGCAAAATTTGGCGATTTGCTTCAACTAAATCGAGCATATATTTGCCGTTGCCCTTATCCTTAAAGGTGGTTGTTAAATCTAATTCCTTTATACCGCTAAAGGCCTCATAGACGGGCCCATCTACCTCGTAGCAACATGAAAGCACCGACGGCGCTATTGCGGCATAGATATCTTCAGGGTTACAACCAAACTTTTCTCGCATAACCTCTACCGTCGCTTTGGATATAAGTTGCACTGTGCCGCGCCAACCCGAGTGTGCCGCCGCTATAACCTTTCTACGCTTATCATAAAAGGCTATAAGGCAACAATCGGCGCTATGCGTTACTAAAGCAACACCTTTTTCGGCCGTTACCAAGGCATCAACATCATTAAAATCTATCGGCTTAAAAATGCCTTTACCGATATCATCCTTGGTGACAACCCTCACGTTCGCCGTATGGGTTTGTTGGCTTAGAACAAGATGTTCGGGTTTTATACCGATAGCATCGCATATTATTTTGTAGTTTTGCTTTACATTGTCTGGGTTATCGCCGGTTTTGAAACTCAAGTTCATAGTGGCATTGTCGCCTACACTCACCCCGCCAAGCCTTGTTGTAAAGGCGTGGCGGAGTGCGGAATCTTCCAAACAATCAAATGTGATAAAACAAAGTGAACCTTTACGGTTCACTTTGAGTGTCTTACTTATTAGCATTTCTTATGGCCTGTTTTGTTTGAAATGTCGGCACTATTTCGTGCAACAAATCAACAACTGCCTCCTTACTATTTTTAGCCGCTAAAACCTCAAGTTTTTTGAGTTGCTCCTCAAATTCATCACCATTTATTAAAATCTGCTGACCGATAAATATCTTTTGGTTAGCAGTAGATTTAAGGCCTTCCTCGTCCATCAAAAGCTCTTCGAAAAGCTTTTCGCCAGGGCGAAGACCTGTAAATTTAATTTGGATATCCTCATACGGTTCATACCCGTAAAGACGGATAAGGTTTTCGGCCAAGGTAGTGATTTTAACCGGCTCACCCATATCAAGAACAAATATCTCGCCGCCCGATGCCATAACGCCTGCCTCAAGAATTAAGGAGACAGCCTCGGGAATCGTCATAAAATATCTAATTATATCAGGGTGTGTAACCGTAACGGGACCGCCCGATTCGATTTGTTTTACAAACAGCGGGATAACCGAGCCATTAGAGCCCAAAACATTACCAAAGCGAACCGCTACAAACTGTGTGGTTTCACAAATTTGGGACATATGCTGCATAACCATTTCGCAACAACGCTTAGTAGCACCCATAACATTTGTTGGGTTTACTGCTTTATCGGTTGAAATAAGCACCATCTTATCAACCTGGAACTCAGCAGCGAGTTTTGCTACATTATATGTGCCAAATATGTTATTCTTTACCGCTTCCTCGGGATTTGTTTCCATCAAAGGTACGTGCTTATGCGCAGCTGCGTGGAAAACCAAATCAGGATTGTATTTTTTGAAAAGTTCCTTCATTTTCCGATAATCTCTCACCGATGCAATCTCGGCACATATCATATCGGAATAGCCCTCTCGTATAAGTTCTTGTTGGATATCATAAGCGTTATTCTCATAAATATCAATCATAACAAGTTTTTGGGGACCGAACTTAACTATTTGGCGACAAAGTTGACTACCGATTGAGCCTACACCTGTAACAAAAACAACGCGGCCGTTGATAAAGTTGGCAAGTTTGGGGTCAGTAAGCCTAACTGCATCTCTACCAAGAAGCTCCTCATAGTCGATCGCCTTAGATTGTGAAAGGAAGGTTTGCTTGTTATCGAGCTCAAACAACGAGGGAATTATACGCAATTTACAACCTGTTGATTTGCAAATTTCAATAAGCTGCTGTTTACGTTTCTCGTCACAAGCAGGTATAGCAAAAATAATTTCATCAACCTTATGCTTAGCGCAGAGCTCAGGCAACATCATTATAGGGCCATACACATAGATATTGTCTATATATCGGGAAATTTTTTCAGGCGCATCATCAACAAAGCCAACGATACGGTATGGATGTTTCTTAGAGCGTCTTATTTCGTTAAGGACTGTTCTGCCCGCTTCACCTGCACCCACAATAAGTGCCGTGGGATAATCTTTATAATTAATAAAATATCCTATCCTGTTTATTATGAGATAATATATAACGCGTTCGAACAAAAGCAAGCACACAAAGAAAACCACCGAAACCAAAAGCAAAAAGCTGAAACCTTTTATTTGTGGCGGGAAAATAAAATATCCCGAAACATACATTGCTGCCATACCGATAAAGTAGCCGCCTACGCTTCTAGCGAGGTCTGACAAATAATTAACAACGTAAAAGGTGCGGTACGGGGAAAGCAACATCATACCCACAATGCCCAGACCTACATACATCGCAGCATATAGATTAAATTTAGGCCAAGGTAATACGGGAACATTTACATATTGTAAAAAAACATACGCAAGAAGTGCCGAAAGCAAAAGCATACCAACATCTAAAAATATCAAGCCGTATGTCTTGTTTTTTGACGACCTTTTTTTGTCTGCCATACAAATCTCCTACTTATTTTACATAGTTGCTAGGGGAATTGCCATATACATAATAATTATAGCGATAGCGATAACGATAACGATATTTACCGTATTTACGCTTTTGGTCAGCCTCGTTCATACTGTTAAGAACAACGCCGAAGAGGTGAATGTTTGCAAATTCAATGCTCGAAAGTGCATTTCTAAACTCGAGGTGATATGTTTCATGGTCCTTAACAACCATAACAACGCCATCTGTACGAGGTGCAATCAACAAAGCATCTGACAAAAGGTTAACAGGCGGTGTATCAATAATTACATAATCGTATTTCTCTTTTGCATACTCGAGCAAATCTTCAAAGTTTTGACTTGCAAGAATTTCCGAGGGATTCGGAGGACGAGTACCCGCTGTAAGAATATCGAGGTTTTCATTTATTGTGGTAACAGCCTCATCAAAAGAGCAAAAACCTACAAGCACATTTGAAAGACCTTTAGCATTTGAAATGTGGACCTTTTTGTGAATTGAAGGTTTACGAAGGTCGGCATCAATCAATAAAATCTTGCCGCCGAGTTGCGAAAATGAAATGGCCAAATTCAAAACGGTTGTTGATTTACCTTCATTTGCCATGGCGCTTGTTACGGCAAACATCTTACCCTTTGTTTGAGAAAGCAAGAAAAGCATATTGGTACGAATAGTGTTATATGCCTCTACAACTGCAAAAGGAGTTTTTGAAGATGATTGATATTTATTGGTCTTTTTAGGAGTTTTGAACTTCATCGCTATAACCTCCTAACATACTTTCATTATTTTCAAAATCAGGAACAACACCCAAAAGCGGAATATTGTAATTCTCGGTGAAATCGACATCACCCTTAATGGTCTTATCATTCATATCAATGAGAAGCACAACTACATAGGCTAAAATTGCGCCTAATACCAAAGCAATTACGGTTGTTCTTGCAGTTCTCGGGAAAACTATCTTTGCCGAGGTGGCTGTTGCGGTTGGCCTTACCTGTGCACCGGGGAAATATCCCTCAAGGTATTCGGGAGCAACCGAGATAAAGGTGTTGGCAATTTTAATCGCCTCCTCTTTAGAGGAACTCTTGGCACTAATGTTTATAAAAATATCCTCTTGTTTATTAAGAGAAACCGAAATACTATTCATAAGCTGGGCAGCTGTATATTTACCTGCGAAAACGGTTTCAAGTTCGCTATATACTTCCTGTGCCTCCAAAACGCTTACAAACTTATCGGCAAGATAGATAGAAGCCTGGATATCCTGTGTTGTAATTTCGGGGAAAATATAAAGTTCCGTATCGGGAAAGGCTTCGTTTTCCTCTGCCAAAAGCGAACCATTACTTACAATAATTTGCGCCTTCGCCGAATAAGACGGAGTGGCAATCCATTTACAGTAACCAAACGCTGCTGCGGCTACTACTACTGCCGAGATGACTATAATATATAGCCTATGCACGAGCAGTTTAAGTAGGTAAGCTAAATTTAATTCGTTCATTTTTTTACCTCTTTTTTCGATAGTGTTCCCACTATACATAATATAACAGTATAATTATAACACTCTCTTCTTCTTTTGGCAAGATTTATTTTTACAAATTAAAATCAAGAAAGCCGAAGCAAAACGCTTCGGCTTTTGGTCATTTTATTATTTTCACCTTTGCACCGTTGCCTATTCCTGCAGCGTTGGCATCATCGGTGTCGATATGCATTTCAAGTCTGAAAGCATCATTCACTCGCACTTGAACATCATAAAAGGTTGTGCGGCGTTCTCCGTTTGCCTCAACCGTTACATACTGCCCGTCGGCAAGACCGAACTGACGACCCTCAGATACACTCATATGTATATGGCGGTTTGCAATAATGCAGCCCTCATTTAAGGTAACTACGCCCTTAGGACCTACTATTGTAATAGGTGCCGAGCCCTTTATATCGCCCGATTCTCTTACAGGCGGTTTAACCTTAAGAACAAAAGAATCAGTGCGGGAAATTTCAACCTGAGAGGCCTTTCTAACGGGTCCTAAAACTCGCACATTTTCAATGGGACGAAGTGACGGACCTATAATGGTTAAAAGTTCCTTACAAGCAAACTGGCCGGGCTGCGAAAGGTCCTTTATGGGTGTTAGTTCATAGCCCTTACCAAACAAGGTTTCAAGGTCGGCTTGACTTAGGTGTATATGGCGGTTTGAAACACCGACCGGCACCGTACTGTCACACGAAACCGTGTTATATTCAGCCATTACGCGCTTTACTACCTCTGCAACTGTTTGTTCGCTGTATGCCATTTTGCTCTCTCCTTAAATAATTCTAAAGCTGTCAGCCATTACACAACGGCGTTGACGCGAAAAGCTACGTGCCGAAGTGATACCCTCGCCGGTAGGTCCTGCAATTGTAAAGGTTGCGTGGCCCTCACCGCCAAAACCGATACCTGCATAAGAGGGGGCGTTTTTAACAAAAATTGTTGTCTCTACCGCCTTTGCAAAGCGTGAAAGGTGGTCGATATTCTTTGAATGCATGTGTGCTGTGTGGCGATTGCCATGCTCAGCCTTAACTGCCAAATCAATTGCTTGGTCGATATTATCAACACGAACAATCGGTAAAATCGGCATCATAAGTTCTTCTTGTACGAAGGGGTGACCGAAATCGGTTTCGCAAATAATGCAACGGATTTCCTTGCTTACCTTTATGCCAATCTTTTCAAGCAATACGTCGGCATCACGGCCTACACAGTCACGGTTTACTATCTTTCTTACGTTGCCTTTTTTGTCGGTTTTATCAACAAGAACAATGCTTGCCAATTTGTTTGCTTGATCGGCATCAATAAGATATGCACCGTTTTTAAGCATAACCGAAATAAGTTCATCAGCAATATTCTTGAATGCAAATACTTCTTTTTCGGCAATACAAGGAAGATTATTATCAAAGGTGCAACCATCAATAATATCCTTGCCTGCCTTTTTGATATCGGCAGTATCGTCAACGATTACGGGGGGATTGCCCGCACCGGCGCCAATAGCCTTTTTGCCCGAGGACAAAACAGCCTTTACAACACCGGGACCACCTGTGCAAACGAGAAGACGGATAAGGGGGTGCGACTGCATAATTGCGGCCGAATCAAGTGTCGGCTTTTTCATAGAGCAAACAAGCACCTCGGGGCCGCCCGCATTTTTACTTGCACGGTTCACAAGGTCAACCGCATAGTTTGATGTAGCAATAGCATTGGGGTGGGGGTTAAATACAACGCCGTTACCCGCCGCTATCATGCCAATACTGTTGCATATTACAGTTTCACTTGGGTTTGTACTCGGTGTAATTGCACCTACAACACCAAAGGGTGCCATTTCAATAAGGGTAAGACCGTTATCCCCTGTTTTTGCAGTTGAAACAATATCTTCGGTGCCGGGGGTTTTATCGGCAACCAAAAGGTGTTTAGCCTTTTTGTGTTCTACCCTACCCATACCTGTTTCAGCCACGCCGAGAGCCGCCATAATAGGAGCCTCTTCGCGTGTTAAACGGCGGATTTCAGTGATGATTTTTTCCCTTTGCTCAACACTCATGGCACGAACGGCCTTATAACCGCCGTTAGCCGCATCGATAGCATCGTTCATATCATCATATATACCAACAAGCTTTCTACCACCGTATTGAGTTGCATCCCAATTCGATGTAGGAGCCGATTGCAAATTATTCAAAACCTGACTTACAACCTGACGGATTTCAGCCTCGGAAATTGTTGCCATTATTTTGCCTCCTAAAATTATTTAAGTCCTGCAACGCTCACTGTATCAAGAGCAATCATATATTCCTCATCAGTCGGTACAACAAGTGTTTTTACTCTTGCGCCATCGGCAGTAATGTCAGCGCCGCTACCTCTCGGAATATTATCGTTTTTACTGTTATCAATTGCTATGCCGAGAAAATCCATATCCTCGCAAACCATACGGCGCATATCGTTATCATTTTCACCAATACCTGCAGTGAAAACCAAAACATCAATGCCATTCATCTCGGCAGCATAGCTACCAATATACTTCTTAATACTGTTTGCAAGCATCTTAATTGCAAGGCGGGCACGCTCATTACCGTTTGCCGCAGCCTCACTTACTGCACGAGCATCATTCGAAATGCCGCTAACACCCAAAAGGCCTGATTTACGATTGAGTATATCCTCAACCTCATCTGCCGAAACACCCTTAACCTTCATTATGTAGGGAACGATTGTGGGGTCGATTGTTCCACTTCTGGTGCCCATAGGAACACCCTCTTGAGGGGTAAAGCCCATTGATGTGTCGATGGCCTTGCCGCCATCAACCGCTGTGATTGATGAGCCGTTGCCCAAATGACAGGTTACAATCTTTAAGTCCTTTATATCCTTACCAAGAATTTCAGCCGCCTTAGCCGATACAAAACGGTGTGATGTACCGTGGAAACCATAACGGCGAATTTTATAATCGGTATAAAGTTCATAAGGAATAGCATAAATTGTGCGGAAATCGGGAATATCCGAATAAAAAGATGTATCAAAAACGCCAACCTGCGGAACATTCTCCATAAGCGACATACAAGCCTTTATACCCTTAATGGCAGGCGGTCCGTGAAGGGGGTTAATCGGCACTATAGTTTCGAGATAAGCCACAACCTCCTCATCAATCAAGCTTGAGGTTTTGTACTTCTCGCCGCCGTGAGCAATACGGTGACCTACCGCATCTATTTCGGAAATATCAGCAATCACTCCGTACTCCTCATCAACAAGAAGTCCCAACACGATTTCGAGCGCTGTATCGTGTGAAGCCATTTCGGGATTGATAACATAATTATCTTTACCGGGGCGCTTGTGTGTTACAATGCCCTCTTTAAGACCTATGCACTCGCAGTTACCCTTGGCAAGCACTTCGCCATTTGTCATATCAAACAACTGATATTTAAGGGATGAGCTTCCTGCGTTTATAACGAGAATTTTCATATCTTTCCGCCTTCCTAATAAACTAATTCAACATTGTTTTCCTTAAAATACTCTACCCAACGCTCAGTTGGTGGCTCATCGGTGACAACAAGGTCAACCTCCGAAGCCTCGCACACCTTAACGAAGGATATCTTATCGAACTTTGTAGAGTCAACAGCGAGGACTCTTTTCTCGGCCGCCGAGAAGATGGCTTGTTTTATTTGGGAATCCTTTTCATTGGAATCGGTAACACCCATTTTAATATCCAAACCTTTAGCCGAACAAACTGCTAAATCTACATGGAAACCTCTTATCATTTTCTCGGCCGATGCGCCAACCAAGGAAAGAGCGCCTTTTCTGAGTGAGCCGCCTGTTGAAAGAATGTTCCAGTCTTCTTTATCAGCAAGTTCGAGCAAAATTTCAACCGAATTTGTAATAAGGGTTATGTTCTTCTTGTTCTTTATATATTTAGCAACGAAAATGGCCGTTGAACTTGCATCCAACATAATATAATCGCCATCATTTATCATATCACCGATAATCTCGGCAATTCGTTGCTTTTTCTCAACATTCGCGCGCTTACGCACACTGTAAGGTAGGTCGGTGTTAGGGTTTTTGTTGGCAACGGCACCGCCGTATGTCTTTTTGGCAAGACCGTCATTTTCAAGTCTTTCAAGGTCACGACGGATAGTTTCTTCCGTAACCGAAAACTCCTGACTTAAATCAGCAACTATAACCTTACCTTCTACCGTAAGTTTTGTGAGTATTGCGTTGCGACGCTCAATAGCAAGCATATGCTCACTCCTTCATAATTTTTAACAATTCTAAATTCGCATTATAAAATGCTTTGCCAGGTTTTTTCATCGGGATGGGGGATTACCGCGCTATCCAAGAACATACCGTTCTCCCCTGCGCCCGACTGAGCACGCTCAATTGCCGCTTGAACTGCGGCGATTTCACCTGTAAGTAACAAATAAGACTTGCCGCACATACCGCGTGCTAGGCGAAGCTCTATCAAATCGACCAAGGCCGTTTTAGCAGCTATATCGGCAGCCACGATTGCCGCCGAAGATGAAAAGGTTTCAAGTACACCGAGCGCATTTGGAGAACCGACATCGGTTGAACCGTAAAGTGCGCTGAAAATTGATTCGTGGGGATTTCCCAAAACAAAACTATCAATAAGATTGTCGGGATTATTGGCCGCTGCCGCATCTACCGATGCCTTTACGGCGCTCAATTCACCACTGATAAGAATAATATATTTACCTGGGCAAACCGTACTTGCTTCGATTATATCAACCTCGGCCGTTTTAACCATTGTATCAGCGGCACGCATACCCGATGATACGGTTTTCATCTCAATCATACCGATTGCTTTTCGCACGGTTTATCCCTCACTTTCTATAAGAATATATTTGTCAGTCACCTGACTGATTACGCCATCAATTGAGGCGTGTATATTTACACCCAAGGCCTTCTGGTCATAAACCGCTATAACCTGACCCCGTTTCACCTCATCTCCTACCGAAACAACGGCTTTTGAGGGGGCGCCAATATGCTGTGTAAGTAAAATTTTAACCGCAACGTCCGAAAGCATTTTAGTTTCTATTGGGGCTGTTTTGTTATATTTTGCGAGTCCCAAACGAGCCACAAGACGCCTTGTCGGTATTCGGCGTTTGTCCCTTGCTTCACTCACTCCGCCGTCCTGCTGCTTTTCGGGTTTTACACCCTTGGCGCGAAGTCCGCCTTTGCAAGCATCAAGCAAGGCTCTCGGAGAAAGACCTTGACCGCAAGAATACATCTCACAAAGACCGCAACCACTGCAATAAAGAGAATTTACATAAGGCTGTGCATCATTTGTTACACTGTTTGTTGCATAAAGCATAAACTTATGCGGTTCAATCGGGTGACCGAGGAGATTTCTCGGACACAAATCGGTACAATAACTGCACTGACAGCAAGCCGCCATAGCACGCTTCATATCGATAACGGTTTTAGCCTGTTTTTTACGGATTAAGGGATGTTCCTCTGACAACACGATAATTGCGTTTGTTGTCTTGGTGATTGGTGAAAATCCGCTCTGAATTTTACCCATCATAGGACCGCCCACCAAGAAAACAGGGTTTTCTACTGTGGTGCCGCCTGCAAGACGGACAAGTCGGTCAATTTGCATACCTACAGGGGCGCATACCGTAATAGGATTTGCAACCTCGCCCACAATGCTTACAAACTTGTGAGTCACTGCCTCGCCCTTTAATGCACGGCTCAAATTATAAACCGTTTCAACATTAAAGACCACAACCCCTACCTCTAACGGAATAGTGCCTGCCGGCACCACCCTTTTGGTAACCTCATAGGTGAGAACTACTTCATCACCTATAGGATAAATCTCGGGCAAACGGGCAATTTGAATATTTGGAAAAGAGTCGTTTTGTGCTTCGAGGGCAGCAATCGTGCGTTTATATGACGACTTTATGCCTACGAAAACATTTTTGACTCCCAGTGTTTTCGCGATTAAGTCGAGGGCGGAAAGAACTTCAAATGTATAGTGCTCCAAAACCTGTCTATGCAATTTAAGAAGCGGCTCACATTCGGCACAATTAAGAATAATTGTATCCGCCTTCTTATCAAGCTTTGCATAGGACGGAAAACCTGCGCCGCCGGCGCCCACAATTCCGTTATCCCGAAGCAAAAGCTTTAGTTCTTCTAATTTCATTATTTAGAAACTCCGGATAAACCTATTGATGAATCTATAATACCTACGATAGCGGCATCAACAGGGGCGTTTTCCATATCGCTGCCTATTCTTGCAGCAGAGCCTGTTGCCACGAGCACTGTTTCGCTTATGCCTGCACCTATATTGTCTATCGCAATAATTTTATCTTGAGGGTTGCCGTAGCTTTCAAGCGGTTCTATAACCATAAACTTGCAACCTATAAGCTTTTCATTTTTTCGTGTGGAAACAACGCTTCCTACAACTTTTCCGATAATCATTGTTAAACCCTTTCTGAGTGTAGTAAAGGCCACACTCTGCGGCGGGTTGCCCCGCCGCATAATGATTTAAGTGTGATGGGCTTTGCCCATTAGTTAATTACTTTAATGTGGGAAGAATCTTCTCAACATCACTATGAGGTCTGGGGATTACGTGTGTAGCAACGAGTTCGCCAAGCTTGGAAGCTGAAGAGCCGCCTGCTTCAACAGCAGCCTTAACAGCACCTACATCGCCGCGTACCATAACTGATACGAGTCCCGAACCGATTTTCTCGGTACCGATGAGCTCTACGTTAGCAGCCTTAACCATTGCGTCGGCAGCCTCGATAGCAGCAACAAGACCTCTTGTTTCAACCATACCTAATGCTTCTAATGCCATTTGTTTTTCCTCCTAACAAATTAATTTATTATTTAAGTGTGGGTAAAATTTTCTCCACATCATTGTGGGGACGGGGTATTACATGAATTGCAACCAGTTCGCCGAGCTTGGAAGCCGAAGCGCCGCCTGCTTCAACAGCAGCCTTAACAGCGCCTACATCACCGCGTACCATAACAGATACAAGACCTGAACCGATTTTCTCGGTACCGATGAGCACTACATTAGCAGCCTTTACCATTGCATCGGCAGCCTCAATAGCAGCAACAAGACCTCTGGTTTCAACCATTCCTAATGCCTGAAGTTCCATTCTCTTAACCTCCTTTACCGGCGTAGTTTTCTTTACCTCTGCCGCCTTAGGCTCAGCCTTTGCAGCAGTTGTTGTATTTTTTTCAGTAGCCATAATTTAACCTACCTTTCAAGTCGAGCCGCACTGATTTTTAACAGGCGCTCGGTTTCACTATGAGGGTTTGCTATAACTGCATGGGCAACGGGTTTTTTAAGACCGCCTTTTACAGCATTCTCAACAGCCGCAGTTACAGCCGCCACATCGCCTCTTACAATTACCGTAACCAATCTGCCACCGAGTTTTCTCTCCCAAGTTACAAGCTCGACCTCCGCCGACTTGCACATTATATCAAGACAGTCGATTGCGGCGGTTACGCCACTTACCTCAATTAAACCTAAAGATTTCATTAGTTATATACCTCTTAAAATTTAGGTAAAATCTTTTCTACATCAGCGTGGGGACGAGGAATTACGTGCACAGCAACAAGCTCACCGAGTTTACTTGCCATTGCGCCGCCTGCTTCAACAGCAGCCTTAACTGCGCCTCCATCACCGCGTACCATAACAGATACGAGCCCCGAACCGATTTTCTCGGTGCCGATAAGTACAACCTCTGCAGCCTTTACCATTGCATCTGCTGCCTCGATTGCTGCGGTCAAGCCGCGTGTTTCTACCATACCAAGTGCTTCTTTAGCCATTTTAATTTCCTCCGTTAATTTTTATCAAATGCGTTTAGTTTTAACATAGGTTCTGTTTGTTCCTCGGTGTTTGGAATTATGTATGATGTTACAACACCCGAAACGCCGTTTGCAGCCTCAATAGCAGCCTCTACTGCCGCCTCAACGCTATCAACATTGCCTCTGAATTTTATTGCCACAATAAGCGGAACTGATAATTTATCGGGGTTGCCCGGCTTGTTTTTGTCAAAGTGTTCTACCGTAACATCAGCCGCCTTGCAGCCTGCATCACAAGCAACAAATGCTGCTACCAAACCGTAAACCTCAACTATTCCGGTAGCCTTACCCATTATTTAGTCCCCCTTATTTGTTGATGATTGCAATCT
This sequence comes from Acutalibacteraceae bacterium, assembly GCA_045601525.1. Taxonomy (GTDB): domain Bacteria; phylum Bacillota; class Clostridia; order Oscillospirales; family Acutalibacteraceae; genus SIG565. The sequence goes on along the minus strand of JAZRZR010000063.1, from coordinate 34,223 downwards.
TGAGGCCTTCCATCTTAAGATTGGTTTCGAGCGCCTCGTTAATTTGCTCTAAGGGATATTTGTGGGTAATAAGTTTTTCAATCGGAAGTCCTATTCCCTTTGCACGCTTTAAGAAATCAAAGGTTGTAACATAGTCACGCAGTGTGTAAACCCACGAGCCTACTGTTGTGATTTCCTTTGCGCATATATCAAAGTGGGGATTTATTGTAGCATCTCCGCCATTGATAAAGAAGCCAAGCTCACAAAGTCCGCCGCCGTTGCGAATGAACTTATAAATATTTGCGTGAGCAATAGGTGAGCCGGTACATTGGAAAGCGAAATCGGCAAGATATCCGCCGAATGCTTTTTCAACAGCACCCGCCAAGGCCTCAATGCCCTTATAATCCTTAAAGTTTACAGTGTGGTCGGCGCCCATTTGCTTTGCAAAATCGAGACGCTTTTGCTCACCGTCAACTGCAACAATGTTTTCAATACCCATTGTGCGAAGAATTGCTATACATATAAGACCAATCGGTCCGCAACCCTGAACTACTACACGGCTGTTGAAACGAAGAATGCCTGTTGTTTTTGCGCGTTCAACTGCGTGAATCAAAACTGCACAGGGTTCTATAAGAATACGAGAATCTAAATCAAGGTCACTTACATTAAATATTGTTGAGCCCTTACGAACTACAAGATAGTCGGCAAACCAACCGTTGAGGTGAACCTCATCATCGGGTAAAAGTCCGTAAACATCGGCGCCGCCAACATTTTGCTTGTTAAGGTCAAACATTGTGATATCAGGGTTATCCTTGAATATCATACAGGTTACAACCTTATCGCCGATAGCTAAGGGCTTGCCTGCGCTATCCTTCTTAACATTTTTACCCATCTTAACTATCTCACCTGTGCCCTCATGCCCGAGTGCTACAGGAATAAGACCGAAGGGGTCACGCTTGAATTCATGTGCGTCGGTACCGCATACGCCGCAGCCCTCAACCTTTACAAGAATATCATCATCGCCGATTTCGGGGATAGGATATTCCTTAAGGTCGAAATGCTCAAGCTTTGTGAGCATCGCAACCCTTGCGGTTGACGGAACAGTGCCGCTAAAACTGGGTGAGGATGCGGGAGCACCCTTCATACCATCAAGCACCTGACGGACAATTTCTTCAATATTTGCTGAATTTATATCCATCTTAATTGCCTCCGCTGTTTTCAAAAATTTGCTTGCCGTAAAGCGCAAGCGCGGTATCCTGCTCTTCGGTGCCGCCCGAAACGCCCAAGCCGCCGACAATATTTCCCTTGCCGTCGGTAAGCACCTCGCCGCCGCCGAAAATTACGATTTTGCCCCCGTTTGTAAACTGTATGCCGTAAAGGGAGCCGCCAGGTTGGGCCAACTCCTTTAATTTAGATGTCGGCATTTTAAGGGAAACAACCGTAAAGGCCTTGTTTACCGCTATATCGTAGGATGCTATGTAACTGTCGTCCATACATTCCACCAAAATCGGATTGGCTGAACGGTTGGAAACGGCAATTACTGCATTTACGCCCATCTCTTTTGCTTTGGCCTTTACCTTTTCGGCAAGGCGCATAGCGCATTTAAGTTTTATTTCGGGTGTAGACTTTACCTGCTCAAGTACAGTCTGCACAATTGAACGGATTTCTCTTTCGTCCATTGTTTCCCTCTTATCTTCCGAGCTGCTCCATTACACGCTTGGTGATTTCAGCAACTAAATCAGTGTTGCCCTCTTTGCCGCAAGTGCAGTTGCCGTTGCAACCATGACAACTGGGAAGACCTGCCTTGGTGTTAGGACAAAGGTCAGCAGGATGCTTACCTGTCATACCAAACTGTCTGCGAATCTCATATAGGCGCTGTACCTGTGAATCAGAAAGCTCCTTAGGACCGCCCAAGAGTTTAGAGATGAAGAGGAGTTTTGCATAGAACTCAACCGACTCCATCTTATGATATGCGCTGAGCAAGCTATCAGAGAAGGTCAATGCGCCGTGATTTTCAAGAAGAACAGCGTCGAAAGACTGTAAATACTTAGAAACAGCATCCGGAATTTCCTCAGTGGAGGGTGTGCCGTACTCAGCAATCGGAACGCAGCCGAGTGCGATTACTGCTTCAGGCATAATGGGCTGTGTAAGCGGAATGCCTGCAATAGCAAAGCCTGTTGCATACATCGGGTGAGCGTGTACTACCGAATTAACATCGGGACGCTCCTTATAGACACGCATATGCATTTTGATTTCTGAAGAAGGCTTAAAGCCGGGGTTGGCCTGAATAACCTTACCGTTTTTATCTACCTTACAAATAAACTCAGGGGTCATAAAGCCTTTGCTTACGCCTGTGGGTGTGCAAAGAAACTCATTATCGTTGAGCTTTACCGAAATGTTACCATCGTTTGATGCAACCATTCCCTTGTCGTATATGCGCTTACCGATTTCGCATATTTGTTTTTTGATTTCATACTCGTTTACCATGATTTTGCTCTCCTTTTAGAATATATTTTCCTTTTCGGGATTTTTTCCATTGTAATTGTACCACTTTCAAAAACAAAAGTCAACACTTTTTCTTTGTTTTTTGTGGTTTTTGGGTTATTTTTTTTGGTTTTTTGTTGTTTTTAAGTGCTCAAGTAGCTCTTTTACTCCTTTGCCCGATAAAGAATCAACATAAAACACGGATTCGCAACCTGAAAGTCGCAACCAGTTTTCCGCCTTTTCGGGTGGAGCCTTATCAATCTTTGTAACCACCCCTATTACCTCTCGGTTTACAAGGCAGGTAATACAGGGCGGGAAAAGGCTATAGTCATCATCGGCCGCTATAAGCAGTGCAACAACATCGGCTTCATATGAATATAGCGCCAAGGCGGCACCCAAATTGTGATTTTCTATGTACTCACCCGGGGAATCTATTATCAATTCTCCGTAGTCAATTGACTGGGTTTTTTTATACTCGGTTTTTTCGCCCTTTAGCGCTTGGGTGAGTGTTGTCTTACCGCAACCGCTTCTACCTATAAGCAAGAGTTTTTTCGTGTCCATCATGTTCTTGTGATAGGACATACCGAGAAGCCAAGCTTTTCGGTGGCGTATTCGTTTATGGCAACAAGTGCCGATTCAACCTGTGAAACCGTGCCCGTAACGATTACTGTACCGCTAAAGCGGTCAACAAAGCCTAATTCTACGCCCGATGCCTTTAAGGCAATATCCCCCGCAATTATCGCGGTCTCGCTCGGACTCACTGTGAGAATTCCTATTGCGCCGCTATGGTTTTTAGCAGGGTCAAGGCCAAGCTTTTTGTAAAGTATTTCGTCGGGGTTGGCTATAATGTGGGCAAGGGTTATTTGTTTACCCGGAACAAGCTCTTGAATAATGCGAGTCTTGTTTTGGTCAAATATTTCTGCCATCTTTTAACCTCCCAAATGGCTCTCGAGCCCATAAGACTCGGCAACCCTTAATAATTCTTGCATACGCTCGGCAGTGGGTGGGGTTATATCCCCCATCTTATACTCTCTGCCAAGACCTACATATTTGTCATACCCCATACGGTGATACGGCAAAAGATGTATTTGCTTAACACCTTGAAGCGTTGCGGCAAATCGTGCAATTTCACCGATTTCGCTCGGACTGTCATTAAATGTAGGTATCACAGGCACCCTTATTATCAACCTGTCACCGATTTTAGATGCGATATATCTCGCATTTTCGAGTATACGCTGATTGGACTGGGTTGTAAATTCACGGTGCTTGTAATCGTCTATATGTTTGATATCCATTAAAAAATAATCTAAATAAGGTAAAACTCTATCAATAACCTCTCTTGAGGCAAAGGCAGTTGATTCAATCGCAGTTGAAATTCCCTGCGCCTTACACTCTTTAAGCAGGGCCTCGGTAAAATCGGGTTGGTTTAATGCCTCACCGCCCGAAAGTGTCATTCCGCCGCCCGAACGCTTATAATAGGGTCGGTCGCTTAAGACCTCCTCCATAACCTCGGCAACAGTAACGTCCCTGCCGACCGTTTTCACCTTTCCGTTTTGCACCATTTGCTGAATCTCGTAACTTTGTGATTCAGGGTTACAGCACCAACGGCAACGAAGTGAACAGCCCTTTAGGAACACAAGTGTGCGAATGCCGGGGCCATCGTGGGTTGAAAAGCGTTGTATATCGAATATTCTACCTCTTGTTAAAAGGTTTTGATTCATTAGAAACCTCCCTGCTCGGTGCGGTTAATAATATCATCTTGTAAAGACCTTGAAAGTGTTGTAAAGAGTGCGCTGTAACCCGCAACACGAACCACCAAAGATTTATACTTTTCGGGGTTCTTTTGTGCATCTCGAAGGGTTTCACGACTTACAACATTAAACTGCATGTGGCTTCCCTTTTGGTCAAAGTATCCTCTTACCAAAGCCACAAAGCTTTCAAGTCCGCTGTTACCTGCCAATGCGCTCGGATGGAACTTCATATTAAAGAGGGTTCCGTTTGAGGCAATATAGTGGTCTAACTTTGCAACCGAGTTTGCCGCAGCAGTCGGTCCCTTTACATCTCTACCAGCCGCGGGGGATACACCGTCAGCCACAGGGGTGTTGGCAAGTCGTCCATCAGGTGTGGCGCCCGTTTGTGCGCCAAGCGGAACATTTGCCGATACGGGATAAAGGCCTGCCTGGAAGATACCGCCACGCGGATTTTTATACTGCTCTAGCGGTTTTGTATATGTATAGGCAACGTCTCTTGCAAATGCATCTATAACAGGGATATCATTACCGAACTTCGGCAATGCTTCTATAACCTCAAGTATCTTTTGGTATTTTGCTTTTTCTTCGGCGGTACAGTTGTTCTCACTTACCGTAACAAATATCTTTTTGATATCCTCGGCATTCAAGGTTTTGCCCTGCTCGATAAGTTTAGCCGCAACCTGTTTTGTGAGCTTTTCGGCTGTGCGGATATCCATATCCTTGCCGTAGTTGTTATCAAGCGCCGCCTTAAGCTCGGCCAAGGTTATAACCTTTGTATCGTAAACCAAGGCTTTTACAGCACTTAACGCATCGGCCATATTTGCAATACCGAAGCCTTGAGGACCTGTAAAGTTATAATGGGCACCGCCCTCCTGAACGCTCTTTCCGCGACCTATACAGTCGGCAACCATTGACGATTCAAAGGGCAATGGGCAACGCTCGGCGTGAGCTTGGTCAATCGCGTTGTCGGCGTTAACCATCAGCTCTATAAAGTAGTTCATTTGTGCCTTGTAGGCATCATAGAACTGTTCAAATGTATTAAAGGAATTTATATCGCCCGTTTGCGGCCCTATCTGCACTCCCTTATCAACACCATTTGAAAATACCATCTCAAGCGGACGGCACATATTAAAGAATGCCGCATCATGCCAACCGTCAGTCTTTCCCGACTTTTGCGGTTCAACACAACCGATTATGTTATAATCTCTCGCATCCTCCAAGGTGAGCCCTCTATTTTGAAGCGACGGGATAATAACCTCATCGTTATAGTAAGCAGGAAGACCCACGCCTGTTCTTGTAACCTCGCCCGCACGAAGCATAAACTCGTGTGGGGTGCCGTTCCAAACTCGCACCGAGAAGGAGGGTTGAGGCAACATAACATGCAGTGTGGCGTTCATACAAAGGAAGGACAAATCGTTTGTGGCATCTCGGCCATAAATATCCTGACCGCCTACAATAAGGTTTTGGAAAAGGCTATAACCTGCAAAGCCCTCGGCCGAAGCCGCATCACGACACTTATTAAGGTCGTTAAGTTTTACCCAAATACAGTCGATATATTCTTGAGCCTCTTCCCTTGTGATTTTTCCGCTTTCCATATCCTTTATATAATAAGGATACATATATTGGTCAAATCTACCGGGTGAAATTGAGTGTCCGCTTGATTCAACCTGCAAAAGCATTTGCACAAACCAAAAAGACTGACATGCTTCATAAAAACTTGTGGCGGCATTTTCGGGAACACGAGAACAATTTTCGGCAATTTGCAAAAGTTCTTGCTTTCGATTCGCGTCACCACACTCGGCCGCCTCACGCCTTGCAAGTTCAGCATAGCGTTTAGCGTATCGGCAAACCGCCTCGCAACTTATTATCACAGCGTTTAGGAATTGGCTGCGCTTAGCATAATCGCCATCGCCAACACTTAATTTTTCAAGCGCATCCTTGGCTTCCTTAATGATGCCCTTATAGCCTACTGCCAAAACCTTGGCGTAATCTACCGTTACGTGACCTACACCGTTATAAAAGTAGTTACCCGGTGTAAAAATATTATGTTCGATAGCGGTTAAAGCGGCGGGCGCCATATAGGCTGTTGCCAACTCGCTCGTTGTTTTGCCTTTCCAATAAGGATAAACCTTTTTGAGCGTTTCCTTGGTTTCATCCGAAATATAGAAAGGGTCTGCCGAACGGGTAGCAACCGTATCGAACTCTCCCTCTAACCATTCATAAGAATACTCGGGGAAAACCTGACAGCCACGAGGCGCCTTGGTTGCGCTACCAACTATAAGTTCCTCAGGACGAATAGTTATCGGTATATTTTCAAGGATATGCTCGAAAGCCTTGGCCCTCCTTAATATAATAGGTTGACCCTCGGTTTGCTTATAACTTTCGGTTAAAAGCACGGCTCTATCCGACTCGATTTCGGGCATCTTTTCAAAAAGGTGCGAAATAAGCCTATTTATTCTTTCACTTTTCTTAACATCTTGTGTAAAATACTGTGCCACAGGGGTACACCTCCCAAAATTACACTTTCTTGACTATATCTTACCCCAAAACAACATAAAAGTCAATACAAAACAAGTAAAAAACAAAGAAAATTTAACAAAAAACCACATTTTCGCCTTGTGTTTTCCACAAAATTAGGTTTTTGGGTGGAAAACTGCCCGCTTTATCGGTGTTGTTTTTATTGTTTTTTTGTTGATTTTATTTATTAGCGGTTTGCAAAAACAAAAAAAGCTCGGTTTGACCGAGCCTTTTTCCATTCAATTAAAAGATTTCAGGTATATTAAGTTTTTCACATTTTTCGAAGAAGGGTTTTAGAATTTTTTTATCTTTTTCTATTCCCCCGGCTTCGCCGCTTTCTAAATTAAGGGGCATAATCGGGTCGTGAACGCTAAGTCTTAACAAAAACCAACCCGTAGGTGTTGTAACTCGCACTCCCTCAAAACTATTTGGCACTACTGAATAACCATCTATGCTCTCAATATATTGAACAAGGGCCGACAAAACGCTCTCCCCGTACTCTCTAAAGTTTTCAGCAGCGATACCAAAACGGTATTCGCCCTCCTCTACGGGCATTTTTAGAGTTTCGGTGACTGCCGAAATATCGGTGCCTTTAGCAAGTTCTATTACGATTTTGGTGACCAAATATGCGCCATCGTCAAGATAATAGTTTTCTTTGAGTGCTGCATGACCTGAGGTTTCGATTGCCAAGGGGGCGTTTATACCCTCGTTTGTGAACTCTACCGCTTTATCGATTACATTTTTATAGCCTCTCTTATATCGGCACTGTTTTCCGCCCAAGGCTTCAATATATTCGGTGAGGTAATCAGATGTTACCGAGTCAGTAACGATTGTGCCGCCTTTGTTTTCTTGGAGCACAATATACGAAGCGAGCGCTATAAGGCGATTTCGGTTGATTTCCTCGCCGTTTGCGGCAACACAACCCGCCCTATCAACATCGGTATCAAAAATCAAACCTAAATCGGCACCGCTTTGCTTAACCGCATCGCAAATGCTTTGCATCGCTTCCTTGTTTTCGGGGTTGGGGATATGATTTGGGAACATACCGTCAGGCTCTAAAAATCTACTGCCCGTGATATTGGCGCCTAACTTTTCAAGCACATTGTATGCATAAAAGCCGCCTGCACCGTTACCCGCATCAACAACTATTTTATAATTTTTAAGGGGCTTATCCCCTTTGCCTGTTTCCTTTATTATCATATCGCAAAGGCGCTCGGCATACTGACTCATATAATCGGTTTTTATAACCTCGCCCTTTGTTTCGGATATAACGCAAAATTCATCCTCCGCCATTTTAAGTATTTCGGCTATATCTGACGATGATAACCCACCCTCTTTTGTAAAGAACTTAAGTCCGTTCTTATCAAAAGGGTGATGGGAAGCGGTGATTTGCACTGCGGCATCGGTATCTAAATCAACCGTTGTCATAAACATAGCAGGGGTTGAGGAAAGACCTGTATCAAGCACCTTGATGCCCGCATTGGTTAGGGCCGCTATAACCTGTGCCGAAATTCTATCGGCCGTGATTCTCGAATCGTGGCCTACCGCTATTTTTGTATCCTCAATGTTAAGGTTATATTTATTAGTAAGCCACACCGCAAAGGCCGCCGTAATATCATAAACCGCCTTGTCGGTAAGTTCCACCTGTTTTCCGCCTAAATCTGACGCTGTACCTCGCACATCCGTACCGCTTTTCAAATGAGAATATTGCATTGCCTTTTTCCTTTCACTATAGCCTTTATATATCTAAAATACCATTTTTTAGGCTAAAAATCAAGGGCGACGCTCAAATATAATTTTTTAACTAAAAAAAGACAAAATATTGCTATAATACTGTAAATTATTTCTATTGACTTTGTTGTAGTTTTAAGCTAAAATTATATTGTAAAACCGATGCGACTGACGGATAATTGCGGAGCACCGCAAGGGAGCATCGGGGCTTAATAAATGCCGACCGTCTGGGCAATTCAGTTTTTACTGGATTGTTTTTTTTATGACTTTTTATATAAAGGAGAGTTTTTATGACACACGAAAATTGGCATGGCTTTAAGTCGGGCGCTTGGGAAAACGAAATAAATGTGCGCGATTTCATTCAAAAAAACTATACTGAATATAAGGGTGACCATTCTTTCTTGGCATCCGCCACAACACGTACAAAGGACTTGATGGGAAAGCTTAATTCCCTTTTACAGCTCGAAAGACAGTTTGGCGGAGTTTTAGATATAGATACTGCTACTGTTTCCTCACTTACAAATTATAAACCTGGTTATCTTGATAAAGAAAACGAGATTATCGTAGGTCTTCAGACCAACCGCCCCCTAAAGCGTGGCGTTAACCCCTTTGGCGGACTTCGTATGATAAGACAGGCTTGCCAAGCCTACGGCTACAAGCTAAGCGATAAGATTGAACAGGAATTCCAGTACCGCACAACACACAACGACGGTGTTTTCTCGGCATATACCGATGAAATGCGATTGGCTCGCCACTGTCACGTAATCACAGGTCTCCCCGATGCCTACGGCCGCGGCCGAATTATCGGTGACTACCGCCGTGTTGCCCTTTACGGTGTTGACCGCTTGATAGAGGAAAAAAGGGTTGATAAAAAAGGTCTTGAGCAAGGCGCACTTAATGCCGACCGCATTCGTATGGGCGAAAAGCTTTCGCTTCAAATCAACGCTTTACAGCAACTAAAGAAAATGGCCGCTATGTACGGCTATGATATAAGCCAACCTGCCGCTAACACCTTTGAGGCGGTTCAGTGGACTTATTTTGCATACCTTGGCGCTATCAAGGAGCAAAACGGTGCCGCTATGTCGCTCGGCAGAGTTAGCACATTTTTTGATATCTATATTGAGCGCGACCTTAAAAACGGCTCCATAACCGAGGAACAGGTTCAAGAAATTATTGATGACTTTGTTATGAAGCTTCGTATGGCAAGACATCTGCGCACCCCCGAATATAACGAGCTTTTTGGCGGCGACCCCTTATGGATTACCGAGGGTGTAGGTGGCATGGGTGAGGACGGAAGAACACTTGTTACAAAAAACAGCTTCCGTATTCTTAACACCCTTTACACCTTAGGTCCCGCACCAGAGCCCAACCTTACTGTGCTTTGGTCCGAAAACCTACCAGAAAACTTCAAAAAATTCTGTGCAAAGGTATCTATTGATACCGATGCTATCCAATATGAAAACGATGATATTATGCGCCCCGAATTCGGCGATGATTACGCCATTGCCTGCTGTGTTTCGGCTATGAAGGTAGGTAAGCAAATGCAATTTTTCGGTGCAAGATGCAACCTCGCAAAGCTTTTGCTCATTGCTATTAACGGCGGCTACGATACCACAAGCGGAGTTCATATCGGTCCTCAAATGGACGTTATGCGTGATGAGATTTTAGATTACGAAAAGGTTACCGAACGCTTTGATGAATATCTTGAGTGGTTAGCTCGCCTTTATGTAAATACAATGAACGTTATTCACTATATGCACGATAAGTATGCTTACGAACAACTGCAAATGGCACTTCACGATACAAATGTCGGTCGCCTTATGGCTTTCGGCATTGCAGGTCTTTCGGTTATTGCCGATTCCTTAAGTGCCATTAAATACGCAAAGGTTAAACCCTTGCGTGATAAGCACGGCTTTATTGTTGACTTTGAAACCGAAGGCGAATTCCCCAAATACGGCAACGATGATGACCGTGTTGACCTTATTGCCAAGGAACTCACACGCAAGACAATTACAGAGCTTAAGAAAACTCCCGCATATTTTGGCGCTGAGCATACCTTATCGGTGCTCACCATCACCAGTAATGTAATGTACGGTAAAAACACAGGCGCCACACCTGACGGCAGACCTAACGGCGCCCCCTTTGCACCCGGCGCCAACCCGATGCACAACCGTGAAGAAAAAGGTGCTTTGGCCTCTCTTAACTCGGTTGCAAAATTAAGCTATGATGACTGTCGTGACGGTATTTCCAACACCTTTACCATCACTCCCCAAACACTTGGAAGAAACGAAGAGGAAAGGATAGAAAATCTTGTTTCTATTCTTGGCGGTTACTTTATCCAAAAGGCACACCACATAAATATAAATGTGCTTAACCGCGAGACCTTGCTTGATGCCTATAATAACCCCGATAATTATCCCAACCTTACAATTCGTGTTTCGGGTTATGCCGTTAACTTTAACAAATTATCTCGCGAACATCAATTAGAGGTTATCAACCGTACATTCCACGAGGCAATGTAATATGGAGTTTTCAAAAACTGTTGGAAGAATAAACTCAATACAATCTATGGGCACCCTCGATGGCCCAGGCGTACGCTTTGTTGCCTTTATGCAGGGTTGCCCTTTAAGATGCGGCTGTTGCCACAACCCTGAAACCCGTGATGCAAATTTAGGTCAAGAATATACCGCCAAGGCTATTGCCGATGAGGCCGCAAAGTACAAGGCCTATTTTGGCACCAAGGGTGGCATTACCCTTTCCGGCGGCGAGCCGCTTTTACAAGCCGATTTTGTTAAAGCGGTATTTACCCTTTGCAAAGAAAATGGCATCAACACCTGTCTTGACACAAGCGGTTTTGCCCTAAATGATGAGGTGTTGTCAGCCTTAAAGGTGTGCGATTATGTTATGCTTGATATAAAGTACACCACCGAGCAGGACTACAAACAATATGTCGGTTGCTCACTAAGTACTCCGATAAAATTTTTAGAAAAGTTAAATGAGCTCGGCATCAAAACCCGTATAAGACAGGTTATTATCCCCTCTCTTAACGATACCGACGAAAACATACAAAGGCTTTGCGAAATTATAAAGCCCTATTCTTGTGTTGAAGCGGTTGAGCTTTTACCCTTTAAGACCATTTGTCAGGGCAAATATGATGAATTAGGGGTTGAGTTTCCATTTGCACATATCCCCCCTGCCGACCGCACCAAAACCCTTAAATTACAAGAAAAAATCGATTTATTGCTTAAAGCATAAAAAAAGACACCTCAACTTGAGGTGTCTTTCTTTGTTATTTATTATTCACAATCTACGCCTGTGCGAACTGCTTCAAATTCCTCTTCTATTTCACAAGAGGGTTTAGGAGTCAACAAAGAAACTACAACGATTACGATAGATGAGAATATAAATGCGGGAAGCAATTCATAAATTGCGAAAACGCCGCCGAGCTTGCTAATAACAAGGTCCCAAACAAATACCATAACGCCACCGCTTATCATACCTGCAATTGCACCTGCACGGGTAGTTTTCTTCCAGAAAAGTGAGAAGAGCATAATCGGACCAAAGGTGGCGCCGAAGCCTGCCCAAGCAAAAGATACGATTGTAAAGATAACACTGTTTTCATCCAAGGCGATAACTATTGCGATTGCCGCGATAACTAAAAGTGTAATCCTTGTCATCAACATTACCTGCTTATCGGTTGCATTCTTTTTGAAGGCGCCTTGGAAAATGTTTTTAGCAAAAGCCGAAGCCGCAATCAAAAGATATGAATCTGATGAGCTGATAGTTGCCGCAAGAATACCTGCCATAACAAAGCCGGCGAGAAGCGGCGGCAAGAAATTGGTCGATAGGGTGATGAAAATATTTTCAGATGCGCTTGCAGTTAAGTGTGTTGTGGGGAACAACTGTCTTCCAACTAAGCCGATAAATACAGCAACAGCAAGTGAAATTACAACCCAAATCATAGCAATTCTTCTTGAAACCTTAAGCTCGCTTTCCTTACGGATAGCCATAAATCTCAAGAGAACCTGAGGCATACCAAAGTATCCAAGACCCCACGCCATAGAGGACGCAATAGTTAAAATGCTATAATTTGCAGCCTCGCCAAATAACGGGGTGCCGTTTTCAACTATTTGATTGCCCGCCTCGTTAAGTGAGGGTGTTGCCATACCGAAGAAATCGAGGAAACCTGGTATCTTTTGGGCATTTTCAATAACAGCATTAAAGCCGCCTGCCTTTGTAACACTAATCGCAACAATTACAACAAGGGCTACAATCATAACTATTGCCTGCATAAAGTCAGAAGCGCTTTCAGCCAAGAAGCCGCCTAAAATTGTATATAAAAGAACGAACAATGCGCCAAGCAACATCATAGTAATGTAGGGTGCACCGAACAAGGTGGAGAAAAGCTTACCGCAGGTTACAAGACAGCTTGCAGCATAAACTGTGAAGAAGACAAGAATAAATAGGGCGGAAATCATCAAAATGAGAGGCTTTTTCTCTTTATAACGATTTGAGAAAAACTCAGGAAGTGTGATGGCGTTTCCGGCCTTTATACTGTATCTGCGAAGTCTTTTTGAAGTGATAAGCCAGTTAAGATATGTACCAACTGCCAAACCGATAGCAACCCAAGCCGCATCGGCAATACCACACCAGTAAGCAACGCCGGGCAAGCCCATTAAAAGCCAACCACTCATATCGGAAGCCTCGGCGCTCATTGCGGTTACCCAAGGACCTAAAGACCTACCGCCCAAGAAAAAGGCTTCACTGTTTTTGTTTGCCCTCTTGGCATACAAGGCGCCAATCGTAATTACCGCGGCCATATAAACAACCATGGCAATCAAAATTTGCAAAATATTTGAATCCATTTTAACATCTCCTAAAAACTATTGGTGATATTATACCATAACAGGGAATGCTTTGCAATAAAAAATTAACTGTTATTATTTATACCAAAAGAAAAAGGAGAGCATCTCTTTCGAAATCTCTCCAAAATTCTTTGTTGCCGTTTTTTTAATATCTTATGTCGCCAATTATTTTTTGGCGCTGTTTTTGACGGGAAGAAAAGTCATCAAAACGCTCGGCAACAAGACACATCATAATTGCATCAATCACACAAGTATGTGCAATTCGTGCCGAAACAGCTTCAACGGGATAGCTTTCCTCATCTGAAAATACCGAAATCGCATAGTCACTCTCTTTATAAACGAGACTATCAACAAAGCTCGTGATGGCAACCGTATTTGCGCCTGCCTCCTTTGCAAATCTCAAAGCATCAACAACAACACGGGTTTTACCGCTATGAGATATACCCATAGCCACCTCGCCCTCGCGCATATTCATTGCGGCATCCTTGATATACAAAAGGTCGGTATAAGCATAGGCCTGAAGACCCATTCCTGAAAATCTATGTGCAACATTTTGCACAACGGGAGCTGTAGGACCTACACCGAATATAAGTATTCTTTTAGCGTTTGAAAGCAATTCTATAACCTTTGAAACGGTATTATAATCAAGCATTTCAAGGGTGTTTTTAAGGGCAAAAACACCTGAATTGAAAACCTTATTAAAAACAGCCTCGTGAGAATCGTTTTTATCAAACGCACCCTCGTTTGCTTCATTTACGGCTAATTCTGCAGCAAGGCTGACCTTCAAATCGGCAAATCCCTCAAGCCCTAAGGAATCGCAAAATCTTGTTACTGCCGACGGCGCCGTATCGCAAACTGCCGCCAAATCCTTAACCTTCATATGCACCGCTTTTTGAGGTGAAGCCATTATATAAGACGCTATTCTTTTTTCAGCCTTGGTAAGAGAAGAAAACATATTATGTATTTTTGCTATAACCATAATTCCCTCTAAAACATCAAAATTTTACAATTTTAATTTTAGCATATTATCAAACATTTATCAAGAGATTAAAAACAAAGCCCTACTTTTCAGCAGGGCTCATTTCGTTGCATTTTCCGTTACATTTCTTGGCATAGGGGCAACCGATACATTTTTGCCCTCGCCTTTTGGCTCTTACGAGATATACTGTTATTGCGGCAACAATTACCGCCACTATCAAGGCTATTATAATATTTTCCATACCCTATTTTTCCTCTTTTCGAGCATTACCTATTAGCAAAACAATCACGAGCGCCATTATTAAAATGGCCGAAAATCCGCAAATTGCCGCAGTTATGTTAAGGCTTTGAGGCTCGGTTAAAAGGGTGCCGATTGTATAAACAAAATACGCTACTGTATAGCCCACACCCAACTGAAGCCCTATACCGCCCCAAAACCATTTTGGACTTTTCATTTCAGCACTCATAGCACCGAGTGCGGCAAAGCAAGGAGGCGAATAGAGATTAAACATAAGATAGGCCAATGCTGCCGCCTTTGTTATCGCCATAACGCCTGCCGCCGCATCGCCTGTGTTTCCCAAAAGGACAAGATTTTCCTTGTCTATTAAATTTTCAAGGCCGACAAAGCATACTGCCAAGGTGCCCACAACATTTTCCTTTGCGATAAAGCCTGTAATTGCCGCCGCCGCCAACTGCCACGAAAGTACGCCCACTATCGGCACCAAAAGATATGCAAAGGGTCTTGCAATACTTGCAAGTATTGAAACCTCTGCATTATTCGCAACCGATAAATCAAAAGTAAAGCTTTGCATTATTTGAACCGCCGTATTGCAAAGCAAAATTATGGTTGTAGCCTTAACTATATATGCCCAACCTCGAGAGCACATTGATTTGAAAGCCAACCACAATGACGGCATTTTATAATCAGGCATTTCTATTATAAAGAAATTCTTTTTAACTCTGTTCCCCGTGATTTCGTTTATTAACAAAGCACCAAGGAAAATAAGGATAATGCCCGATAAATACATAAGTGTGCTTACCCAACCCGCATTGTCAAAGAATGCCCCTGCAAAAAGGGATATAACGGGTATTTTAGCGCCACAAGGCATAAATGGTGCCAACATCGCTGTGGCACGGCGTTCACGCTCGCTACGAATTGTGCGGCTTGCCATAATACCGGGGACAGCACAGCCAATTGTAATAACAAAGGGTATAACCGATTTGCCAGAAAGACCCACCCTTTTGAAGATTGGGTCTAAAAGGACTGCCACACGGGACATATATCCGCAGTCCTCCAAAACGGCTATAAGGAAATACATTACCATAACAAGCGGCAAAAAACCCACAACGGCTATCAAGCCACCGATTACGCCATCAACAAGAAGTGCCTGCATAACAGGTGAAGCACCACTCAACAGTTCAGCAACCAAAGCCTTAAATTCCTCAAGCCAAAAAACCAACCAATCGGCAACCGGTGTTCCCACCCAAACCTGTGAAATTTGGAACACCAAGAACATAACAACGGCAAAAATCGGAATACCAAGCCATCTGTTTGTGATAATTTTATCAATTTTATCGCTTGCATTCTTTTCCTTTGCCGAAACTCTACGGCTTTCCACCTCTTTTACTATCTTTCCTACAAAGGCAAATCTCTTGCGGTTGGCCTTTTGTGCCGTTTGTTTATCGGTAATTGCCGTTTCCAAAATATATGGTGCTTTTTGTGTTTTGCCCACCAAAGAAACGGCAGTATTGATTAGCTCATGCAGTCCCTCAGCCGATATTGACACCGTACTGATAACAGGACAACCAAGTTTTGCCGCTAATTTTTGTATATCAATTTTGGTTTGCTTTTTTTGGTTTACATCGCTTTTGTTAAGAGCAACAACAACAGGAACACCAAGTTCTAAAAGTTCCGTTGTAAAGAAAAGGCTTCGACTTAAATTAGTAGCATCTACAATATTAATAATAACATCGGGAGCCTCATTTTTTACATAAGAGCTTGTAACACCCTCTTCACTTGTAAAGGGAGACATAGAATATGTACCGGGCAAATCTACAACCTTGACTTCCTCTTTATCATAAAAGCTCTTTTTAAGACTATGTTCTTTTTTATCAACAGTAACGCCCGCCCAGTTACCTACATTCTCGTTTGAACCGGTAAGAGCGTTATACATCGTTGTTTTCCCTGAATTGGGATTGCCCGCCAAAGCGATTATCATTTTATATCCTCCAAACAATCGGTTAGCCTTTGCTAACCTAAAACGAACTTAAAATGCAATCAACCGATTGCATTAAAATCAAACTATGTAAATTACATCAGCAAGGCGGTTATCTATATTATACCTTGCATCTTTAATCGAAATCGTACAGCTTGCCGCAAGATGTGAAACAACCGTAACAGCCTCCCCCGAATAGCACCCGAGCGAAAATAAAAAGGCGGTTAATTCCTCATCATCTATATCGATTTTTTCGATTATATATTCCTTGCCCTCGAGAGCATATTTTAATGTCATTACACACGCTTCTTCCGTTTAATTTGAGTTAGCCGCCGCTAACCAAAAGAATTATACCCTATTAAAAAAATCTTGTCAAGTGACTTTGGAAAATTTTTTCTTTTTTATAAAAAAAGTTTGTATATTTCTTGACAATCTCTCGAAAAAGTGGTAATATATGTATGTGTTAATTTTTTGACAAAGTTTTTCGTTGAAAAAAACACCTTTTTGTTACTGCACTTAACAAAAAAAGGGACCGCCCGTGTTTTCACGGGCGGTTTCTTTTTATTCCGAAATAATATTTTTAATCCAAAATCCGCTTTTAACCATTATTATACCTGCCACACATTTAAGCAAAGCTAAAAATTGAATTATGGCGAAAAGCATGACAAAGGGCACGGCGGTAAAACGACTTATAATAAAGGCCGCCAAAACATTTGCACCCCAGGTGAATCCGCAATCAAAAATAAAGGTTTCTACCATCTTTCCGCCCGAACGCATAATAAAATATGTTGCGTGTGCCGTTGCCTCGATAGGCATTGCGAGTGCCGTTATTTGCATAAGGGTTGTGGCAAGACCTCTGATTTCGGTGGCCGTGTTGTATATAAAGGGTATATAATTTGCCAAGGGAATATATATTGCCGAAACCAGCACGGTGATTGCAAAGGAAAAGGCAATAAGCTTACCGCTTTGCTCTTTGGCCGCTTCCATCTCACCTGCGCCCAGCAATTGACCTATAATAATTGCAATAGCCGAGCCGACTGCTATAAAGGCTATTGAAAAGACATTCCAAAAGGTTTGCGAAATATTAAGGGCCGCAACCGCATCTAAACCGTAAACCGAATAGCACTGATTTATAACGGCTATTCCCGTTGCCCAAAGGGTTTCATTGATTATCAAGGGCAGGCTTTTAACAAAAAATTTGAGAGCAATACGCCTCGGTATGTAAAGGCTTTTAAGCGCGCCCTTCATAAAGGGGTATTTTTCTTTCTTTGTATGGCTGAAAACCACAATTATAAACAATTCAACAAAACGGGAAGCAACGGTGGCCGTCGCCGCACCCGCAACTCCTAAAGGCGCTATACCGAGTTTGCCGAAAATGAGTATATAGTTGCCAACAAGATTGACCACAACGGCCACTATACCCGCAACCATCGGAAGCGTTGGGTGACCGCCCTCACGGAGAGTACTTGAGTAGCTTTGCACCAATGCAAAAGGCACAAGACCTATGAGCATTATATTGAGATATGATTTTGCGTTGTATAGTGTGGCGGCAATATCGGTAATTCCCGCCTCACCCTTCATATAAAGACCTAAAAGATTTTCGCCAAACAAGATAAAAATTCCTATGCCTAACATGGCCAAGACTACCGAAAAAATCAATTTGAAGCGAAATGTGTGGTGTACACCCTCATAGTCCTTTCGTCCAAAATATTGAGCGCCGAAAATTCCCGCACCCGAAACAGCACCGAAAACACAAAGGTTAAAGACAAAAATGAGTTGGTTTGTTATGGCAACGCCGGTCATTTGTTCGGTGCCTACGGCGCCAATCATAACATTATCAAGCATATTCACAAAGTTGGTAATGCCGTTTTGCACCATTATCGGAAGCATAAGAGCGAAAAGCCGTTTATAAAATTGTTTATCCCCTACTAATTTTTTAATCATACCGTTTTCCTCGAAATCAGATATCCAATTAAGACCGCAGGTATTATATACCAAATAACACCAAGCGGGAAAATTTCAGCCGCTAAAACAATACTTGCCAAAGGGCATTTAGTTATGGCACAAAAGAGCACCGCCATACCTATCGCCGCACAAAAGCCCACAGGTAGCGCCAAAACAACTGCCGCCGCAGCACCAAGGGTTGCGCCCACAAATAAGGTGGGTACTATTTCGCCGCCCTGAAAGCCTGAAGACAACGCAAGCACCGTAAAAAGAATTTTAAGCAAAAAGGCAAAACTCGGCACTGTTTCGCCCTCAAAAATCCCCTCTACGATACCGCTTCCGGCGCCATTATAAAGAGTTGTGCCAAGCAACATTGTTAAAAACAATATAGCAAGAGCGCCAACCGTAATCCTCAAATATTCGTTAACGAAAAACCTTCTAAAAAGTATCTTGCCGTATTTGACACAAATAGAAAAAACCAATCCTACAATTCCCGATACGGCGGCCAAAACGAGCACTTTCAAGGCCGTTCGCCAAGAAACAGCAGGCATTTCACTGATATGAAAATCCTCTTTTTTGCCACCAAGCAACACACAAACCAAAAAGGCCGAAAAAGAAAGGAAAAATGTTGGAATTATCCTTTTTAATGTGCCTTTAGAGAAACCTATAAGTTCAAAAACAAATACTGCGGCCGCTATCGGTGTGCCAAAAACCGCTGCAAACATAGCTGCCATACCTGCTCCAACAAGCAAAGCGGTTTGCTTTTTCTCAAGGCCAAAAAGTTTTCCTACAAGGGCGGACAAACTTCCCCCTATTTGAAGTGCCGCACCCTCACGGCCAACACTCGCACCCGTAATGTGCGAAAAAAGGGTTGATACGAAAACGGCAGGAGCCAGACTAAAAGAGACTTTGCCCTCACCCTTTGCCGCTAATACCATATCGTTTCGGCTACCCTTTGCGCCTAAAAGTTTGAAAACAAGTACACTTAGAAGACCTGCCGGCACCAAAAAGTAAATCATAATGGGGTGGGCAGTTCTAAATTGTGTTGATGCCTCTATTCCTTTTGAAAGTGCGAAGCCTACAAGCCCTAATACAAAAGCCAACAAGATATATGCAAAAGCAATCTTAAAAAAAGCAATTACTTTTTTGAAAAAGAGGGACATTTACCCACCACCTTTCACTAAAATATAAAGCCTTAAAATTATACCACATTAGCGCTTCCTTATCAATATTGTTTTATAATTTTATTTACTCTCTTTTTTGCGGATTGAACTGCGCCTTTGTTTTTGTAAAAAATACTCAAAAATACATTTTTTGTAATGAAATTTTTATTGACTTTCACACCCCCTTATGTATAATAAATTATAATAGTATATTATTTAACAAATTGAAGGCGGCTTTTTAATGATGGAAAAACAAAGGAAAATTATCGAAATTTGCTTGCTTATTTTAATAATTGCCGCCACCGTTTTTATGTTTTTGGGCTTTGCAAAGCAAAGTCTTCCCTTTATGCTTGGCGATGGCATTGAGGCTGATTACACCCGTGCAAGAGTTATAGAGATTGTGGAAAGTCACCTTGAGCCTTACGGGGACAAAGACAACAACCTTATCGGTGAGCAAGTAATAAATGTAAAATTCACCGAGGGTAAACTCAAAGGACAGGTTATAACCCTTACCAACTACATAACGATTGACCATAGCGTAATTCTTAAAGAGGGTATGCGGGTTATCGTGGGTGTTGATGCACCCGCAACTGCCGAGCCATACTATACCCTTTACAACAAGGATAGAACCTTTGCAATTGTGGGTATTATCGGCGCCTTTGTTTTGCTTGTGGTTTTAATCGGCAAAAAGAACGGTCTTTTAAGTTGCATCGCATTAGCCTTTACGGTGGCATCGGTTTTTTATATCCTCCTGCCTAACATTTATATCGGTAAAAGCGGTGTGATTTTCGCCTTTATAGTGGTTTTGTTAAGTTCGGCGGTTACCTGTTTTTGCATAAGCGGTCTTTCAAAGAAAACTCTTATAAATTTGCTTGGCGCCTCTGTGGGTTGTATCTCGTCGGCACTGATTTATAAAATTTGTATGGCCTTGCTTAACATTTCGGGCGCCGCAGTTGAGGAAGCCGAAACCCTTGTTATAATTTCTCAAAAAACAGGGCTTAGCCTTAATAATCTATTATTGGCAAGCATTATGATTGTTTCCCTCGGTGCAGTAATGGATGTTGCCGTTTCTATGGGTGCTTCGCTCGGCGAAATTAAAAGTCTTAACCCTAATATTTCTGCTAAGCAACTAATGAAATCGGGTATGAACATAGGCCGTGATATGATAGGCACTATGACCAATACGCTAATTCTCGCCTTTGTGGGCGGCACACTTGCCACAATTCTTATCCTTATGGCATACGGCGTTCACACAACACAACTTATTTCTTCCAACTTTATAGCGTTAGAGGTGGCTCAAGGCATCGCGGGAAGCACCGCCGTTGTTCTCACCGTGCCGATTTCGGCATTTATCGCTTCGGTTGGATACACAATAAAATGTAAATAATTTTCACAAAGTGTTAGGAGGTACTTTATGAAATTAAAAATAGCGAAAATCAACAAAAGGTGGTTGGCCCTGCTTCTCGCCGTTTCGGTGATTTTAAGCTCGGTTGCTTCCACACTGCTAATTCAGGCTATGGCCGAAGATGCTCCCGTTGGTGTTGAGCATTTTGAGGTTACCTATGGCTCGCCTGCTGTTCCTATGGTTGTAAACAAAAGAATCAATCTTTACGACCTTTTGGTGCAATTTGAAAGAGACGGTGAATTTGTTTCGGGTAGAGATATTACCTGGTCGGCTGCTGAAGAAGGCAGTACCGCCGATACATTTTTACACGAAATTAACAAATCCTTCGCAGCCACAGAAACAGGTATATTCAAAATAGTCGCTACCTACGGCTCGAAAGAGCGCCCTGTTTACATTATGGTAAACGCTGAAGGCGATTATACTTTTGACCTTGTTGATGTTGACTATTCAAACGGCGTTACCTTCTCTGAAGACGAATGGATGTACGTCCTCTCTAACGGTGTTGATACCGTTTACGCCGAGAATGGCACCGATAAGGTTATGCACTGGACCGACCCCACTAATGCAGATTATTACAAGGTACCTGTTAACACATCGCGTGTTACAACAAAGACTAACTATTTGCAAATCCACATGGGACATAGTGCAAATGCAGTTTACTATAAGGCGCCCATTCTTAAAGATTTTGCCGACTATACATTTACGGCAAACGTTTCCACCGATAACGATTATAACAACAAGAATATCGGTCGTGGTTTCGTTTTAAGAGCGGATGTTAACTTTAATGCGCCCTATTATAATGCCGAAAGCGAAGATAACAAAACAATCTTTACCTTTGACGGCGATACCATCCCTTCAGGCGGCGGTCTTTATCTTGTAAGCCACCCTGTTGGCGGTATTTCGATTGGCGCTTTCAACAAGCCTTACCTTTTAGGTTCATCTCTTAACTACGGTTTTGAGCGTGTTACTTTACACAGTCTTACAGGAGATAACCTTGATAGTATCAAATCACTCGTTGCAAGTAATTACTTGCTAAACTACCCCTCAACCTTGGATGCTGCAAACAATTCTGTTCCTAAAAAGGTTGAAATCGTGCTTGACGGCAGAAACATCAAGTACACCTATAACGATTCCTACACAGTGCTTGATACTGCATCGGAAAATCTTTCCAAATTCGATATTTCGTCACCGAACAGCACCACAAACTTTGCAGGTGATTATGCCAACGCGTTTGACTCAAAAGGTAGATATGACGGCGGCGGCGCTATCGGCTTCACCGCAGCCCATGCGGCTATCCGTATTTTCTCCTTCAACGTTAAACTTAACGGTATTGATGATCTTGAGGATATGCCTATTCAGTTGCCTTTGGCAATTGCTGTTGAAGATGGCGCAACCCTTTTAGATGAAAACTCACTTTGGAAATATCTCGACGATGGTGTTACCGACCCCGGTACTGCCGAAGATATGAACGCTTGGACAAAACTTGGTTTTGACGACAGCTCTTGGAAGGCAAACGATGGCAAAGAAGCCACCTTTGGCGTTTCAGGTAGCGGCAGCGGCTCGGGCGGTGCCGATGTAAAACTAAACTTCTATGCTGAAGGTAGCGATAGCACCAATATCGGCGCATATTTCTTCAGAACCTCCTTTAATTTAGATAAAGACCCCACGGGTTACACCTTTAATGCTAATCTTAAAATTGATGATAGCGCTATCGTTTATGTAAACGGCAAAAAGGTTCAAGAATACTACATCCCCGCTTTAGGCTACACCTCAAACCTTGGTGAAAATTCAGTTGGTCTTCTAAATAAAGGCTCAACCTCCTCTGCATCAAACGAAACCCTTTCATTTGATGCGGGCGACTATCTTAAAGAGGGCGAAAATGTAATCGCCGTATCGGTTCACCAATCAAATCTTGGTTCCTCCGATGCTTACTTTGAGATGAGTGAGGCTACCCTTACCCTTAACCCCGATTATACAAAACACACATTACTTCTTGATAGTTATTCGACTTGGTCTTATCTCGACGATAACACCGACCCCGGTAGTGCCGACGACCTTACAAGTTGGACAAAATTAGATTTTGATGACAGTGCTTGGAAAACCAACGGCTATCAAGCCGCAATGTTCGGTGCCAAAACAGGCTCTGCCGCCTCACTTGGCACCAACCCCGTACTTAACAAGGCCATCTATCCCAATGTTTTAATAAACCACTATATTGATGGTCAAGCAATCCCCGTTATCCCCACCTACTTTTTCCGTGCTACATTTAATGTGGACGCCTCACCCGTTGGTTATCTTTTAGAAGGTAATATGCTTGTTGATGATGCCGCTATTGTTTACATTAACGGTGTTCGTGTTACCGATTACTATATGACCAAAGAGCCCGATGGCACAAACCTTTATTATGACGGCGCAAAAGACGAGGACACCCCCACCCCTGAAACCTTTACAGTTAACGCCGCCGATTACCTTAAGGTTGGCGAAAATGTAATTGCCGTTGAAATCCACAACGAACGCAATTCAAGTTCTGATATCTATTTTGGTATGAACTCACTTATGCTTGTTGAGGATACCTCCTTTACAAAGAAGGTTGAGGGCGAAACAGTAGCGCTTGGTGACGAAAATTCCATTTGGAAATATCACGACACATACGCTGACCCCGGCACTGCCGAGGACCGCTATGCTTGGACCAAACTCTCTTATGATGATTTAAGTTGGAAAACATCTATAGGCAGCGATAAGTTGTTTGGCGGCTCAAATGGTGGCACTGATTCAGCAACATCTGTTGCATTTTCACCATACAAGGTAGATATTGACGGCACAAGCAGTTCCCTCCCCGCCGCATTTATGAGAACCTATATCTCACTTGATAGAATACCCTATAGTTATTTCCTCAACTTCACCTTACATGTTGATGATAATGCTATTGTTTACATTAACGGCAAGGCAGTTTATGAACTAAACCTCCCCGCCGATGGCTTTGCAAGCAACTTGGCTTATAGTGGTAAGGGCGGCGAAAACACCGTAGATGTATCGCTTGATGCGGGTACATATCTTACCGAAGGCTTAAACATTATTGCCATTGAAGTTCATAACGACCGTTACAGCAGTTCTGATTTGATTATGGAACTAACAAATCTCGAACTTGTTTATAACCCCGATTATGTTTATGAAACACCTGACTTTGATTTTGAACTCGGCAACGAATTATTAAATCTTAATTCGGTATGGCGTTATCTCGATAATGGTACCGACCCCGGTACTGCCGAGGACCGCTATGCTTGGACAAAACTCAACTACAACACTGATGAGTGGAAAACCAATATGGGCTTTGAGGGCAAGTTCGGTACCTCTATGGCAAACGCTACTCCTGCCATAAAGATTGACCGCTTGTATCCCGGAACCGAAACCAATATTCCCACCTTCTTCTTCCGTTCAACCTTTGTTTTAGATGAGGTTGTTGATGGTATGCTATTAAACGGCTCAATCAAATTCGATGATGCCGCTATACTTTACATTAACGGCAAAAAGGCTGCTTCCTTCTGTGCCGCTGACTCTTATGAAACAAACCTTTCGTACGGATCAACCGGTGGCGGTGGCAACCCCACTACCTCTGATTTCTCAATTGATGCCGACGATTTCCTCGTTACAGGTAAAAATGTTGTTTCGGTTGAAATTCACCAATCTAACGCTACCAGTTCGGACTTCTACTTTGAATTGACCGAGGCTAAACTTGTTCTTGATACAAACTATGCAAGAACTGTTTCTCTCGGCGTTGGCGCTAACGAAACCGAAAGATATGTTACCTGGCAATTGAAATTTAACAAACCTGCTTATTTGCAATATGCTGTAGCCGGTGGCGCCGACAACAACGGCGATGGCTTCCCCGACGATTACACCGAAGTTCTTGCAACTCCCTCGTCGGCCATAAACTCGGGCTTCTATACCGAAAGAGCCAAAATGACAAATCTTGCTTACGATACCGAATATGTTTACCGCTTGGTAAACGAAGAAGGTTTAAGCAGCATACCCGTTGTTTCGGATATCTACACCTTTAAGACCGACAAAAACAGCACAAGCTTTAGTTTCTTGTTTGCAGGCGACCCGCAAATCGGCGCAGGTAACCTTGCTAAAAATGTTGAAGGTTGGACCAACACCTTAAATCAGGCAAGAGCAACCTTCCCCAACTCGTCACTCTTAGTTTCGGCTGGCGACCAGGTTGAAAAGAGCTTAATTGAGGACCATTATAACGGCTACCTAACACCCGAACTTATCACAAGTTATACAAACGCTGTTTCGGTTGGTAACCACGACCATACAAGTGCAACACTTAAAGAGCACTTCTCCTCACCGAATGTTTCATCAACCTACGGTGTGACCAGTGCGGGCAGCGACTATTACTACACCTATAACGGCACACTCTTTATGCACCTTACAACCGATTTGAGCGTTGCTGAGCACAAGGCATTTATGCAGGAGGCAATTGCCGCTAACCCCAACGCCACTTGGAAAATTGCTGTTTTCCACTTCTCTGTTTATAGTGCAGCCAACCACTGCGTAAAAGACGATATTCTAAATCTTCGTGCAGGTCTTGTTCCTGTTCTTAATGAACTTGACATTGATGTTGTGCTTATGGGTCACGACCATGTGTATGTTAGAACATATATGATGAATGGCCTTACCCCCGAAGACGAAAACGGCGTTCAGTATAGCGCACACAACCCCGAAGGTATCCTCTTTGTAACAGCAAACAGTTCTTCAGGTTCTAAATATTATGATATTAAGACAGAACTCGAATTCCCCTACGGCGCAGTTATTTCACAGGAGAAAAAGCCCACTATTGCTAACATCGAGATTACCGCTACTTCCTTTGAAATCACAACCTATCGCACCGAGGATATGAGTGTGCTCGATACCTTTAAGATTACCAAGGGCACCGATGAGCCTGATACTCCTGTTGTTCCCGATACCCCTGTTGACCCCGAGGTTCCCGCAACCATTACGGTTCAAAAGAACGAAAGTGCGGCTAACTCCTACACCGCAACCGTTACACCTAACGGAAGAACTCTTATCCCGAACTCACTCGTAGTTCTCGAAAACGGCAAGGAAAACAAGGCGCTCGCACTTCTCGCTAACGGCGGAAGCGGTCTTGCATTTAGCTTTAACTCACTTACAGGCAACGTAACCGTAACTGCTAAATACCTCGAGGATGAGGATATGACCGCTAAATACGGCTCAAGCATTGAAAACGATATATTCTTCCTTGGTAGAGAAATTCGTATCAAGGGTGCACAGTCGGCAGGTATTAAGTTTGTGAACCGCCTACCCGCTATTAAGTACAACAGTGCAAACGGCACTATTTCAAGTAACTCAATCATCCTTGATGATGGCACAACTGCTACTGTTAAGGCAATTGGTACACTTGTTATTCCGTCGGTGCTTCTCCGTAACGCCGAACTTAAGATACCGGCAGACCAAGAGGCAAACTTTAACGCTGACGCCAAAGAGGTTGTACTTGGCAGTCTTAACGGGCAATCAGCCCTTAACATTAAGCACCAAACTGTAACTGCTTATTCCGAAAACTTCTCGGATGTTAAAGCAATTCTCGGCGGTCTTGATGAATTAGGTCTTACCGAAGCACAGTACAAGGCACTCCAGATCAGCGCCGTAACCTATATTCAATACGAAAAGGCTGACGGAACTATCGGTTATGCCTACGGCGATGTTCAACAGTCCTCCTATAACGATGTTTGGAACGCTATGTATCCCACCTACGATACACACTCGGATTATTTCGAGGTATATACCGATAAAACACTCTATGAGGACGATGATGATATTACCGTTATGATGCGTGTCCCCGGCAACTGCAAGGTTAGATACTTCTTATATGAAGACGGCAAATCTGAAGAATTGCTCACTAATGTAGTTGACGGTCCTATCGTAGTTTTGACAATCCCCGCAAGCCTTACCAAAGACGGCGGAAAATACAACCTCGCATTGTATGTTAACGGCTACTTTGGAGAGAACACTCTCCCGCTCGACCCATCTACTCCTTATGTTCAAAAAATCAACATAAGGGCTACCTCTTTTGATGTAGAGGACGATGATGACGGCTTTATCCCAGGTTACTGGTAAAAATGAAAAGGTGTGTGGATAAACTCCACACACCTTTTTCTTTTGTTCTTTATTTACTTTTTTGTTTTTTGGCAACCTTAATATCCAACTGAATAAATATACCTATTACAATTATTAAAAGGCCGATAACCGAGGTCCACTCGATTTTTTCTTTAAGAAATATTGAGGTCCAAATAAGAGAAATAAAAGGGGTTATATAGGCAAGATTGGATATTTTAGCCGTATCCCCTTTAGAGAGTGCAATAACCCACAAGGTGTTTGCAAGCGACATGGTGAACATACCGTTCCATGCAATACCGAGCAACTGATTTCCTTTGGGTATAAAGAGTTCTCCCCTTATAGCCAAAATTATTCCCGTAAGCACAAAGGCCGCAAAATAGCCCACAAGCATCGCGCTTATCTTTTCGTACCCCGTTTTTTTATTAAGCGCAGCAAAAAGGCCATAGGAAACGGCGGCGAGCAAACACATAAGAGCCCCCACAAGAGCGCCTTTATTAAATTGCAAAATGCCCTTGCCCATAACTACGCCTACACCCAAAAAAGAAACAAGAATCGCTATGGCTTTTCTAAAGGTTAATTTTTCCTTTAGTATTATTATAGCAAAAACAACGCTCATCATTGGCCACATATAATTTATTATAAAGGCCTGCGATGCCGCCAAGACTTTATTGCCTGCATAATAAAAAACATAATAAAAAAATGTACCCAAAAGCCCTGTGGACGCTATTATAAGAAAATCTTTCGGCTTGTATTTCTTAAATTCCTTAATTTTACCGCTTATAAGGGCAACCCCTAAAAGCATAATGCAACCTAACCCCGAACTTGCCCAAAGAAGTTGAAAGTTGCTAAGGCTGCCGAGCAACAGTTTTGTTATTGTGGCAACTGTTGACCAACAAAGAATTGCCGAAAATGCGGTTATATAATTCTTTTTCAAAATTTCACACTTCTTTATTTACCGTCTATAATATCATCGATAACCTGTCTTACCTCATCATAATCAACCTTAGGCATTAGATAGGTATGATTGGCATTTTTATCCTCTTGCCAACGGGTTACAAAGTCTTCTCCTATTATAACCCTACCTCTTTTGTGATAATTCCAATACACACCGGGTCTTACCGCATCAAGCACGGCAGTTAAATCCCAACTGTAACGACCTCTACCTTTATTATGTATATAATACGCTTCGGCTACGGGGTCGCCTTTAGGTGCGCGAGAAGGATAACCCACCATTGTGTTTATATATGCCCCGAGTTCATAACTTGCATATACGATTTCACCGGGCCACTCCATACACACCGTATCGCAAGCCGTTCTTCCACTTACCTCGATATTTCCCTCGGCAAGCATGGGTTTATCAAAACGGTCACCACCCATAAAAATTGGCATAGGCCAGGTTTCAAAGAAGCGGCCACCCATAATAACAGTGCGAACAATTTTTTTGCTGACCAACTCTTTGCCCGAAAGAGAGGATATTTCATCAGGCGGTGAATTATATAGTTTTTCCATTGAAAGAAGGGCGCCCGTAACAACTAATGTTACGCTATTATCCTCTTGCTCTGCTAAAACTTTCCTCAAGACAGTTAATGTATCGGGTATCGTTTTGCCGTAGGCCTCGGCGGGATAAGCGCTAGGGAATCTCTCGCACAAATCACCCGCATAGGTTCCACGACCGTATTGAAAAGCCCCATAGTTTACGCCGACGGGCACTCGCCTGTTATTAAAGGTATTGATGGCGTCCATACAGCCCGCAAGATAGGGCGAATCAAAGCAGTGGGTTGTTGCTAAAAGTTCGGCCTCACCCTTATCGCAAAGACGGTGCAACAAACAAAGTGCACCTGCATCATCACAATCTCCGCCAATATCACTATCAAATATAATCTTAATCGGTTTTTCCATAGCACAAGCCTCTTGTCCTTATTTTTACATTATAATAATACTACTTTTGTTTCAATAATCAAGGGTTTTATCCAAAATGCAAAGAAAACGACCGAAAAAACAAAATAGGTCCTTTATCGATTTCTAAAGGCGGATGGCGGCAAGCCCAATCTTGAACTGAAAAGCTTGCTAAAATAAAAAACATCATCCATTCCCACCGAATGTGCGGTTGATTTTACACTTTCGCCAAGTTCTAACAGTTCTTTGGCTCGCTCAAGCCGTAGTTCTATCAAATATTCCGATGGAGAAGTCCCCATCTCTTCCTTAAAAATTCTATAAAAATAACTTCGCTCAAGGCCTAAATATTCCGCCACATCGCCCACGGTTATTTTGTTTTGATATTCCTTCTCCATAAAGGCGAGGGCATTTTTTATATATTTTTCCTTTTGAGGAATTTTATTTGTCTTAAAATTGTTTGCCTTATCAAGAAAAGACAGGCATTTAAGCAGGCAGGCCTCTAAATATAGTTGTGAATACTGCTCTCGCTCAACACACCGAAAGGCATCATCTATTGCCTTGCAAAAGCCTTCCGACACACCCTTAACCACAAGAGCATCGCCCGACATACCAACATCGGCCAAATACCTATTTGCCGCCTTGCCTACAAAATCTATCCAATAGCCGCAAATTCTTTTGTCCTTTTCTGTCCACCACTTAACCTTTTGGTTTGGGCGAACCAAAAAAACATCCCCTGCATTTATGGTGTATTCCTTTCCGTCCGCCTCATAATATACCACTCCCTCAGTGATATACTGCAAAACATACTCACGGCGTATATGGGGCGCACGGCTAAAACCGATAGGTGACTCATCCGCACCAAAAACCGTTACGCTTATAGGTTTATCGGCATTTCTAAACGGGTTAATGTATGAGCCTGTTTTCATTTGTCCACACCTCCTGATAAATTACACTCATTATAACACAAAGCAAGAAAAAAACAACAAAAATACAAGTTTTTACAACAAAATTCTATTTTTGACGCCGTTTTCTTTTGTTATAATACAATAAACAATTGTTGCTTGGAGGCATAATATGTTAAAAGCTTTAAGGGTTGGCTACAATCAATATTACAAAGACTCTCTTTTTGAAAAGCACCTTAAATATGTTGAAAGTAACCTCTCGGTTATTGATGAGATAACTGTTTTCACTCAATATTCGCACTATGGATATTGGGATTTGGAGGGTGAAAAGAAAAATGCCGAACTATTAAAACAACGAATTAAAGCCTATCGTGAGATTGGCGTTAAAAGCGTAGGTCTTAATATACAAAGCACATTGGGACACATCGATGAAGGCTGGGATTTATTCCCAAAATCGCCTTTTCGTTATCAGGTTGACCACAATGGTATTACCTCTAAAGCCTGTATCTGTCCGGCCGACAAGGGCTTTTTAGAATATGTAGAAAAACTTTATTCCATATATGCCGACACCAATGCCGATTTTATTTGGATGGATGATGACCTCCGTCCCGGTCGTTTTGGAAAGGGCGGCAGTTCTTGCTATTGTGATACTTGTATTGCCGAATTCAACCAAGAGCACGGCACCGATTTTAACCGAGCAACTCTTATCAAGGCGGTTGAGGAAAACGATAAAATTAAAACCCTTTGGGAAAAGCGCAAAGATACCCTTATTATGCCTATTTTTAGGGCAATAAAAAGCGGTGTTCAAAGCACAAACCCAAAGATAAAAATTGGTTATATGTCCTCAAATGTTAACGCCCGAGAACACTGGATAACCGAAAGCGATGCAACCAAGTTGCGCCCCGGCGGCGGCTTTTATAAAGATGATTGCCCACTCGAAGTTTTCGAAAAGCATTTTGCAACACAACACCAAATTTCGCACTATCCCGATTATATAACCGATATACAATACGAACACGAAGCCTTTAATTATCAAACTATGGAAAAATCGCAGCGTTTATCCGAACTTGAAACCACCCTTGCGCTTATGGCGGGCTGTACCGGAATCCTCTATAACGATGATGTTTTTTATGATAGACGGCAAACCACCGATATGCTTATTGCTTCGGCAAAAAAGTGGGATGTTCTTGAAAAAGCAAACAAAAACTGCATACCCTTTGGTGTTTACTGCCCACACGGTGACCTTTCACGCCATCTTAACGAGATTGGCATATCCGTTACCGCTTATCCCAAAAATGCAGTTTGCGCCGCCGCTATTGGCACGGATATTAAAAAAATGTCCGACAACGAAGTCCGCGAATTATTGACCTTAAATCTTTTCACCGATGGTCAAGGTCTTGAAATTCTTAACAAGCGCGGCTTTGGTGAAAAACTTGGCGGCAAGGTTAAAGCGGTGTATGATAACGGAATGGCTGAACGCTTCTTAAACCACAAAATCAACGGTGATTTTGCCGATTACTACCGTGATGTTTTTATGAATTTTACATATATTTATGGTCACGATGAGTTGGCATACGAGTTTGAAACCGAAAAGAACGCCGAATTTATCTCTAATCTTGAAACCATTTCCCACACTCCCCTTTCCACCTCGCTTTACCGCATAGAAAAAGATGGGCATCGCTTTGCGGCCGACGGCTATCTTATGCGCCAATCAATAAAATCGGCTGCTAAAAAAGAGCAACTTCTTAACCTCTTTGATTGGCTATCCAAAGGAAAACTTCCCCTTGTTATAAAAAAGCCAGTTAAGGTTAT
This sequence comes from Acutalibacteraceae bacterium, assembly GCA_045601525.1. GTDB lineage: Bacteria > Bacillota > Clostridia > Oscillospirales > Acutalibacteraceae > SIG565. Next base: position 2,442 of record JAZRZR010000063.1, on the reverse strand, counting down.
GCCCTCGGTAATGAAGGATGAAAACGGGGGTATGAACATTTTGCTTACCAATGCAAGTTTTGATGCAACGGGCGAGTTTGAGTGTATCATTCGAGGTGAAGGGGAATTTCATCTCCTCGATAACAACGGCTTGCCTCAACCCCTTCCCCAAACCAACGAGAAGGATGAAATAAAAATTACTATTGACAATATCTCACCATGGGGTTATATTTTAATCACAAACAAAATTTAGGAGGCGTCCCTATGAGTTCTAACGCTTTTCTTTATCGTAGTCAAATACCTGAATATTGGTTTGAGCAAACCGAAAATCCGCAGAGTTTTGATGAGTGCGACCAATATTTAGATGCCAAAATTAAATCTATCCCCGAGGGCAAAAGTTTTATATTTATAACCGACCCTCACTGCAAAGAAACTAACGCAATGAACTCCCCCGCAATTATCGGCTATATCCGTGAAATGACCGGTATCAAAAAGGTTCTCCAAGGCGGCGATGTTGTGCACCGTGAGGACACTAAATATTTAGGCGCCCAAGAAATAATAAAATATACAAATCTTATGCGCTCGATAGCGGGCGATGATTATATCGGTATTTTTGGCAATCACGATTTGAACACCGCCAACGCCCCCGTTGATAATGTGCCAAATTTCCGAATTCCCTACACCGAGGTTGAAAAAATACTATTTAGTCATCTAAAGGACAGGGTTTGCGAGGATATAAGTGAGAAAATAGCAGGGCTTGATTGCAGCGAAGAAGAGCGAGAGGAACTCTTGGCATTTTCAAGGCTTCATTTCTATTTAGATGACAAGCAAGCCAAGATAAGATACATTGTTGTAGAAACCGGTTGTCAAATTGAGGCGGAGCGCAACGGTTGTGTTACAAAATATTTTGATGTGTATAATAACTGGGACCTTATTTTGCAATACGACTGGCTCTATGAAACCCTGCTTTCTACCCCCGAGGACTATGATGTTGTTGTCACAGGTCACGCTTTGCTCGGTTATGAGGGCGACTCAACTATACTCACAGGTCCTCTTGGTCTTTGCCATCTTGTTTCGGCTTTCCAAAACTCACAAAAAATTGTTATGACAAACCCCTATCCAAACAAGGAAAAACTTTGCAAATACTATGCAAAAGGCGAGCATATTTATGATTTCACCAAGCGAAGTGTTCGCGCAAATGTTATTGTTATAGCAGGTGACCGCCACACCGATATTCAATCGGTTGCCGATTACAACGAAAATGGCGAATGGGCTTATTTAGGAGATTACGATGGTAAGCCTTTGTCAAAAACCGCAGTTGTTGTAACCACTTGTCAAGACGATGGTTGCGACCATCCACATCCTCGCCCGACACAACACAAAATGGTGCGAGGCACAATAACCGAACAGTGCTTTGATGTTGTAACTCTTTGCCCTGACGGCAATATTAAATTCACCCGTTTTGGCGCAGGTTACGACCGAGAGATATTAACAAAGTAATTTTTTGCCCACTTTATAAAAGGAAAACTCCAATCTTTTGATTGGAGTTTTCCTTTATTTTGTAGAAATAAATGTTGTGTTTTTATATTTTTGCTTGGTGGGGCCAAGGGGATTTTGTCTTGGCGCTGCCGCGCAGAGCGTTTGGATTTGCAAAACAAATACTATGATATGATTTTGTACTCAAAATTAGGAGTTTCATTATGCACATCATCAAAAACTTCTAACATCAGTTTGCATTCTTCTCGCAATTTTTCATTTAACGAATTTAGATTGTGCACTTCAACAATATATTTTTCATCGTCAAATAAATATCTGAGACAATCCCAAAGCGCATCCCAATTTTCACCATAATATTGGGGCAAACCAAACTTTTCTTTAAGCATTAAATGAATTTCGCCTAAATATTTGCATTTAGAAAAATCTAATATTATAGGGTTTTCGGTTATTTCTTTAAAAGCACAATATCGGTCATTGTTTTCAATCACTTGCCGTCTAAAATCATCCGTCAAGTCAATCACATAGCGATTACCCTCAAAATCGATTATCTCAATTTTTTCTTTGGTAACTGTGATGTTATTATTGCCGTTTTTGCTAACCAAAATATCTTTTCCGCAAAAATCCCAAAGCTTATTCAAATTATAATCAGTTTTTACTAAACACATTTCACCGTGAATAAGATATCCGTCACCGGTATCATATAATCCTATTGCGCCCGCCATATCAGTAAAAACAATATGCCGTACACTATTATTGTTTAAGTTAAATTCATATACGGTGTTAAATTTAACAATAATCAATTTGCTGTGGTTTAAAGCTATACAATTTTCATAACTTCCACAAAAATCACAATATAAAGCCATTTTTAATTTTCTTTCACGTGTTACAACATCGATGGTTAATATTTTCTTAAATTCTTCATTCTTATAGTTTTCAAAATCGTAAATATAATCAAATTTTTCTACT
>JAZRZR010000062.1:0-5832 GCA_045601525.1 Acutalibacteraceae bacterium | reverse complement strand
GACCATATGTTTATTATGAACTATACTGAAGGAAAAGGCTGGCATGACCCCCGTATTGAGCCTTATCACAACCTTGAACTTTCTCCTGCTTCTATGGTGTTTCACTATGGCCAAGAGATGTTTGAGGGATTAAAGGCCTATAAAAATGGCGATAATGCATATCTTTTCCGCCCTGAAATGAATGCAAAACGTGCTAATATGTCTAATCAGCGCCTTTGCATCCCTGAAATTCCCGAGGACGATTTTGTGCAGGCTATTACAGAGCTTGTTAGAGTTGATAAAGATTGGATACCCACCGAGGCGGGCACTTCTCTTTATATTCGCCCCTTTGTTATTGCGACCGATGATTTTCTTGGAGTTGCACCTTCGAAAACCTATCTCTTTATCGTAATTCTCTCACCAAGCGGTGCTTATTATGCAAGTGGTTTGGCGCCTGTTGGTATTTGGATTGAAGACGAGTATGTAAGAGCGGTTAAGGGTGGTATCGGTTTTGCAAAAACAGGCGGTAACTATGCCGCAAGTCTTGCAGCACAAGTAAAAGCACACGATGGCGGCTATTCACAAGTACTTTGGCTCGATGGTGTTGAGAGAAAGTATATTGAAGAAGTTGGCGCTATGAATATTTTCTTCAAAATCAACGGAAAAATTATTACTCCTATGCTCAATGGTAGCATTTTGCCGGGTATTACAAGAAACTCGGTTATTCAACTTTGCAAAGCATGGGGCTATGATGTTGAAGAAAGAAAAATTTCTGTTGATGAACTTGTTGCCGCAGCCAACGATGGCACTTTAGAAGAAGTTTTCGGTACTGGTACTGCCGCTGTTGTTTCACCCGTTGGTAAACTTCGTTATATGGACGATGTATTTGAAATCGGCGGCGGAAATATTGGCCCCGTTACACAAAAACTTTATGATGCTATTACAGGAATTCAATGGGGCAAAACCGAAGACCCGTTCGGTTGGAGAATCACTGTATAATTTCGGAGGATAAAATGAGCAAATACAATATTGAAACTAAATGTGTTCAAGGCGGATATACACCAAAAAACGGTGAACCGCGTCAAATGCCGATTATTCAAAGTACTACCTTTAAGTATGATACAAGCGAAGATATGGGAAAACTCTTCGACCTTGAGGCCAGTGGTTATTTCTATTCAAGACTTCAAAATCCTACTTGCGATATGGTTGCGGCAAAGATTTGCGAACTTGAGGGCGGTAGCGCTGCAATGCTTACTTCATCAGGTCAGGCTGCAAACTTTTTCAGTATTTTTAATATTGCAAACTGTGGCGACCATATAGTTTCTTCGGCTTCAATTTACGGCGGTACTTTTAATCTTTTTAATGTTACACTTAAAAAGATGGGTATTGATTTTACATTTGTGAGTCCCGATGCTTCTGAAGAGGAAATCAATGCCGCATTTCGCCCAAACACTAAGGCTGTTTTTGGTGAAACTATTGCAAATCCTGCACTTACAGTGCTTGATATTGAGAAATTTGCTAAAATTGCCCACGAACACGGCGTTCCGCTTATTATTGACAACACATTCCCAACACCAATTAACTGCCGTCCGTTTGAATGGGGTGCTGATATTGTAACTCACGCCACTACAAAGTATATGGATGGTCACGGTGGCACTGTTGGTGGTTGTATTGTTGATTCTGGTAAGTTTGACTGGACTAAGTATCCTGATAAATATCCCGGCCTTTGCACACCTGATGATAGTTATCACGGCATAACTTATACCGAAAAATTTGGAATTGCAGGTGCTTTTATTACTAAAGCCACAGCACAACTTATGCGTGATTTTGGTTGTACACAGTCGCCGCAAAGTGCTTTCTATATCAATCTTGGTCTTGAAAGCCTTCATGTAAGAATGAAAAAGCATACCGAAAATGGTCTTGCAGTTGCTAAATATCTTGCTAATCACGAAAAGGTTTCAAAGGTTATTTTCCCCGATTTAGAGGGTGATAAATACTATGACCTTGCTAAAAAGTATTTGCCTAACGGCTCTTGCGGTGTTGTAAGTTTTTGTGTAAAAGGTGGTAGAAGCGCCGCTGAAAAGTTTATGAAAAATCTTAAACTTGCTGCTATCGAAACACATGTTGCTGATGCCAGAACTTGTTGTTTACATCCGGCAAATGCAACCCACCGTCAGTTAACTGATGAGCAATTAGAAAACGCAGGTATTGCTCCTGATTTAGTTCGTTTCTCTTGCGGTATTGAAAACGCTGACGACCTTATTGCTGATATAGAACAGGCCCTTGCAGCTATTTAATTTAGGAGGGTATTAAAATGCCTATCAAAATACCTAACAACCTTCCGGCTACCGAGGTATTAAGAAATGAAAACATCTTTGTTATGAGCGAAACCCGTGCTATTTCTCAGGATATTCGTCCATTAAAGATTTTGCTTCTTAATCTAATGCCGAAAAAAATTGATACCGAAACTCAACTTTCAAGATTGTTGGGTAATACTCCCTTGCAGGTTGAATTAGATTTGCTAAAGACTGCTTCACACCAATCAAAAAATACTTCTAAAGAGCATTTATTAGCTTTTTACAAGACTTTCGATGAGATTAAGCATAAATATTATGATGGTATGATAATCACAGGTGCTCCCGTTGAAATGCTTGAGTTCGAAGAGGTAGATTATTGGCAAGAACTTTGCGAGATTTTTGAATGGACAAAGAAACATGTGCACAGCACCTTCCATATTTGTTGGGGTGCGCAAGCGGGTTTATATTATCATTTTGGAATTAAAAAATATAAACTCGATAAAAAGATGTTTGGTGTATTTCCGCACAAAGTTGAGAATAAGCGTTACATTCTTTTCAGAGGCTTTGATGACGAATTTTTAGTTCCGCATTCTCGCCATACAACAATCAGTAGGGAAGACATCGAAAAGGTTCCTGACCTCAAAATACTTGCTTATTCAGATATTGCAGGTGTTTATGCCGTTTCTACCGATAACGGAAAGCAAATCTTCATTACGGGTCACTCAGAATATGATGCCGATACCCTTAAAAATGAGTATTTGCGAGATAAAGATGCAGGCTTGCAAATTGATATTCCTGTAAATTATTTTCCCGATGATGACCCTACGAAGCCACCTTTAGTGACTTGGCGTTCCCACGCAAATCTATTATTTTCTAACTGGCTCAACTATTTTGTTTATCAAACTACACCGTATGATATTGAGTCTTTGGATAAAAAGTAATAAATTTAAACCTCCGCTCATATTCTTTAGCAAAGGAATTGTGCGGAGGTTATTTTTATGGTTACACAAACTAATATTTATAAAGACATTGCCCAAAGGACAAACGGTGATATATATATTGGTATTGTAGGTCCTGTTAGAACGGGTAAATCCACCTTTATTAAACAGTTTATGGATAAGCTTGTTATTCCAAATATTACGGGTGAATATCAGCAGGCAAGGGCAAATGATGAATTGCCACAATCAGCATCTGGCAGAACTATTATGACTACTGAGCCTAAATTTATCCCCGAAAACGCTGTTAATATTCAAGTGGATGATACTGCAGGTTTTAATGTACGTTTAATTGATTGTGTTGGATATATAGTACCCAGTGCCTTAGGATATATTGAGGGCGACCAACCGAGAATGGTGATGACGCCTTGGTACGAAAACCCAATACCATTTAATATGGCTGCTGAAATCGGTACAAAAAAGGTTATAAATGAGCATTCAACAATCGGTTTAGTGATTACAACCGATGGCAGTATTAGTGATATTCCGAGAAGCGAGTATGCCGAAGCGGAAGAAAGGGTAGTAGAGGAACTAAAAAGTATAAATAAACCTTTTGTTGTATTACTAAACTGTATGTATCCAAAATCAGATGAGGCTCAAAATTTAGCCTCTGAACTCTCGCTGAAATACGGGGTACCCGTAATGCCGCTTAATTGTTTAGAGCTAACTGAGAGCGATATTAAGCATATTTTAGGAAAAATACTGTATGAGTTTCCAATTAAAGAAATTAATGTCAATTTCCCGCTTTGGATTAACTCTTTGCCTTTGTCTCATTGGTTGCGTTCTAACCTTACCGATTCTGTTAAAAAGTCTTGTGAGGGCTTATCTCACATAAGGGATATTAACAACTTTGAAAACAATATAATCGACAATGAATATGTTGAAAATTCAACTGTTAAAAATATTGATTTGGGGCAAGGGCTTGCAGATGTTAAGATTTCCATCAACAAAAATTTATTCTATAAGATTTTAGAAGAAACAGCAGGTATTTCTATAAACGGTGAAAGCGAACTTCTTGATACTTTGATAGAACTTTCACAAATCAAAAAGGAATATATGCGTTTTAAGGATGCTTTAGATGAGGTTGAGGCTACTGGCTATGGTATTGTTATGCCAACCATTGACCAATTATCATTAGAGGAACCTGAAATAATGAGGCAGGGAGGACGCTATGGTGTAAGACTTCGTGCTTCGGCGCCATCAATACATATGATGAAAGCCGATATAAATACAGAAGTTAGCCCAATAGTTGGTAGCGAAAAACAAAGTGAAGATTTAATAATGTATTTATTAAGCGAATTTGAGGAAAATCCGGTTAAGATTTGGGATTCTAATATATTTGGAAAGTCATTGCACGAGCTTGTAAATGAAGGCTTGCACGCAAAACTTGCTCATATGCCCACCGATGCTCGAATGAGACTCCAGGAAACCCTTGAAAGAGTAATTAACGAGGGTTGTAACGGTTTGGTTTGTATAATTTTATAAAACAAAAAGGTACTGATTTTATTCAGTACCTTTTTTATTTTCGTTTTTTGGTTTTACCGTTGCTAATGGATTTGAATCAATTGCTTTTTTAACCTGACTATCGGCAACATGTGTGTAAATTTGTGTTGTTGCTAAAGAAGCGTGTCCTAATACCTCTTTTAACACACGAACATCAACCTTGCCTTGTTGATACATAAGAGTAGCAGCAGTGTGTCGTAATTTGTGGGTGGTAAAACCTTGTCCGGAAAGACCGGCTTTTTCAATATATGTTTTTACAATATGCTGCACAGTTTTATTGCTGATTCTACGACGGTTTCTACTTATAAATAAAGCGTTTCTATCAGTTGCAAGTATACCATCATTTGGTCTGACCTTAATATAGTTTTGAATTGCGGATCCACATGCACCATTAAGAAATACAACTCTTTGCTTATTTCCTTTACCGGTTATAACAACCGAATTATCCGACTTAATATCACTCAAATCAAGGCCTACAAGCTCGGATAAACGCATGCCGCAATTAAGAAATAAGGTCAAAATACAGTAATCTCTTTCGGCGTTCTCACCTGTTACGGAATTTAGTAATTCAATAGAATCTTCTAAAGTAAGGTGAATAGGCAAACTGCTTTTAGTTTTAGGAGATTCAAGCATCTCGGCAGGGTTAACTTCCAATATACGCTCTTGAAATGTTAAATATTTGAAGAACATTTTTAATGTAGAAACCTTGCGAGCTCGAGTTTTTGAATTATTGCCACGCTCATTTTTACAAAACACCAAAAATGAATATAAATCGTTTAATGTTATAGATTTGATAAATTCAGCGTCAATTCCTGAAATATCGATTTTATCAAACTCGATTACAGACGATAGCGCATCACGAGATGATACAAGGTATCGAAAGAATGTCTGCAAATCGAAAAAATATTCTTGAATTGTCTTATCAGATTTTCCTTTAATAGTATCATTGTAAGATAAAAAGTTTCTGACAAGCACAGGAGCAGAAATAAATTGTTCGTGCTTCAAAAAATCAACTCCTAAATAAAATTATATAACATATTTATAGATATAGAAAATAA
>JAZRZR010000061.1:0-8838 GCA_045601525.1 Acutalibacteraceae bacterium | reverse complement strand
GAAAATCGGATAAAAATCTTGAACAGCAAAAGGGCTGCCCGCAAATACCGATGCCGCCAAGCATCTTTGCTTCATCACGAACGCCGATTTGGCGAAGCTCTATCCTTGTGTGGAATTTAGCCGCAAGCTCTTTAACAAGCTCACGAAAATCAACACGACCCTCTGAAGTAAAGTAAAATAAGATTTTGCTGCCGTCAAAGGAATATTCCACATGGGTTAAGCACATATCAAGTCCTAAAGACGCAATCATTTGCTCGCAAATTGAGAAAGCCTCTTTCTCTTTTTTACGATTGGCCTCCATTTTAGCAATATCCTTGTCGGTGGCAATTCTTATCACTTTTTTGAGAGGAGCGACAATTTTATTATCGGGAATTTGGTGGTTGCTATCACTCACCATACCGCACTCAAGACCGCGAGAGGTTTCAACTATAACATATTTGCCCGTTTCGGCAGTTTTTCCGTCGGGGTCGAAATAATATACCTGTCCGTCTTGCCTGAATTTTACTGCAATTACCTCGGTCATAACTTCCTCCGTTATTTTAATTTAGAAACAAGTGCGCTGAAAAACAGCGATAAATTTATATTTGTAATAAGCAATGGCTCGAACTCACAAACAGTGTCATAAATCTTTGTAAGGCGCAAAAGATTGCGAGAATTTTGTATGTTTTCTCGCATTTTATCCGACAACACCGATTTAAGTTCGGTTATAAAGCCCTCTGTATCAACCCTGCTTTTTTCAAGGGGATATAACATTTCGAGTATAGAAAGGGTGCTTTTGTTTTTGAGAAGCGCATCCAAAAATTCCGTGGCAAGGTTTTCAGATGGCGAATTTTCATCAAGATATTTAAGAGCCAACCCGATATTATTTCTCGCTTTTTGAAGTGCCGATAAAATTTCCTCAACCGAATAATCGGTGGTTTGTCTTATATAGTCAGCCGCATCGGCGGTTTCGGGCGGTGTGAGACTTAAAATCACACAACGGGATAAAACCGTAGGCAAAAGGGAACTTGCGTTTTCAGAAAGTAAAATAAAATTCACCTTTTGTGGCGGCTCCTCAAGGATTTTCAAAAAGGCATTTTGAGCCTGCTCGTTAAGACTATCCGCCTTTTCTATTATAAAAATCTTGTTGCCGTTCATGTGCGGCTTTACAAATGCGGCGGCACGAACCTCTCTTATTTGATTAACAGTAATGTTTTTCTTGCTGTCCTCGGGGGATACCCATATAATGTCGGGGTGGTTGCCGCTTATTGCCATATTACAGGCTTTGCAATTTTCACAAGGGGCGTTTTCGCCTTCGCAAACGGCACACTTCGCTATAAAACGGGCAAGGGTGTGCCTACCGCTTCCCGTGTTACCGTCGATTATAATTGCGTGGGGGAAATGGCGGTTAGCCGCAAACTGCAATACCGAATTGGTGGTGCGTGTGTTTCCCGCAAACAAAAAACTCATAGTACAAAGCCGACCTTTTTCATAACTTTTGAAAGGGTTTTGCGAGCAGTGTATTCTGCCTTTTGTGCGCCCTCACGGTAAATATCCTCAAGTTGCTTTTTGTCCGAAATAAAGGTTTCGTAACGCTCTCTTATGGGCCTTAATTCCTCAGCAACTGCTTCGCCAACAGCAAGCTTAAACTCACCATAGCCTTTGCCTTCAAATTCCTTTTCGATTTCAGCGGTGCTCTTGCCTGTAACCGAAGAATAGATACCGATAAGGTTGTTGATGCCGAGCTTGTTTTCGCCCATACAAACACAAGCTTCACTGTCAGTTACGGCACGCTTAAACTTGCGTATAATATCATCCTTAGAATCTAAAATAGCAACCCAAGAATTTACATTTTCATCCGATTTCGACATTTTCTTCGTGGGGTCTTGAAGCGACATAATACGTGCGCCAACCTTTGGAATATATGCATCGGGTACGGTAAAGACATCGCCGTAGGTGTGATTAAAGCGTGTGGCAATATCACGGGCGATTTCGAGGTGTTGCTTTTGGTCGGCCCCAACGGGCACCAAATCAGGCTTGTAAAGCAATATATCGGCTGCCATTAAAACGGGGTAGGAGAAAAGGCCTGCATTTACATTGTCGGCGTGTTTTAATGACTTTTCCTTAAACTGTGTCATACGAGAAAGCTCACCGAATTGTGTGTAACAGGATAATATCCACGCAAGCTGAGAGTGCTCGGGAACATGAGACTGTACAAAAAGAGTGCTTTTCTCATTGTCAATACCAAGGGCTAATAAAAGAGCTGCCGTAGAGTATATTTGTTGACGGAATTTAGCGGGCTCCTGACGCACTGTGATTGTGTGGAGGTCAGCCACTGCATAGGTGCAATCAAATTCCTCTTGCATATTTTTCCAGTTCTTAAGCGCACCGATATAATTGCCCAAGGTAAGCATACCGCTGGGCTGAATGCAACTTAAAACCTTTTTCTTTTGATCATCCATTGATAGCACTCCTTTAATAAAAACATTGCTTCATATTATTTTAACATATAAAAGGCAATTCGGCAAGTATAATATATTTTATTAAAAAAGAAAATAATACTTGAAAGAAATAGATAATGATATTATAATATAATTTAGTAAACTTTTTGGGGGAAAATATGGCAAAGCTAGGTTTCGATAACGATAAGTATATTGCATTACAAACAAAAAAAATTAAGGAGCGCATAAAACAGTTCGGCGATAAACTGTATTTGGAGTTTGGCGGCAAGCTGTTTGATGATTACCACGCTTCACGTGTCCTTCCGGGATTTGCGCCTGATAGCAAGGTCAAAATGCTTATGAAGCTTAAAGACCAGGCTGAAATTGTAATTGCAATCAATGCAGATGCGATTGAAAAGAACAAGAAAAGGGGAGACCTTGGTATTAGTTATGACCAGGATGTCCTCCGCCTTATTGACGCTTTCCACGAAATTGGCCTCTTTGTAGGCAGTGTTGTTATCACCTGCTTCAATAATCAACCCACGGCACTTGCTTTTGAAAAACGCCTTAAGAAACTTGGCGTTGAAGTTTATCGCCATTATCCTATTGAAAATTATCCCTCAAATATCCCCTTGATTGTTAGTGAAGATGGTTTTGGTAAAAACGATTATATCAAAACCACGCGCTCTCTTGTTGTGGTTACTGCCCCCGGTCCCGGTAGCGGCAAGATGGCAGTTTGCCTTTCACAGCTTTATCACGAGCATAAAAGAGGTATCCTTGCAGGATATTCTAAATTCGAAACCTTTCCGATTTGGAATTTGTCAATTAAGCACCCTGTAAATTTGGCGTATGAGGCTGCCACGGCGGACCTTTATGATGTTAATATGATTGACCCCTTCCATTTAGAAGCATACGGGGAAATGACCGTTAATTATAACCGTGATGTTGAAATTTTCCCTGTTCTTAACTCTATGCTTGAAAAGATTTTGGGAAGTTCCCCTTATAAAAGCCCAACCGATATGGGTGTAAATATGGCAGGCTATGCGATATTTGATGATGAGGCTGTTTGTGATGCTGCGAAGCAAGAGATTGTTCGTAGATATTATAAAACTTTGGTTGATGCAAAACTTGGCAGGGCAGAGAGCAGTCAGGTTCAGGATATCGAGTTTATTATGCAAAAGGCATCGGTTACTATTGAGGATAGAAAGGTTATTTCTCCCGCGCTTGCAAAGGCTGAACTTACGGGCAGACCTGCAGTGGCAATCGGCCTTGCGGACGGACGTATTATAACGGGTAAAACCTCATCCTTGCTTGGTGCTTGCGCTTCGGCATTGCTTAACACATTAAAAGAACTTGCGGGAATTCCCGATTCTATAAATCTTATTTCACCTGTAATTATTGAGCCTGTTCAAAGGCTTAAAACAGGATATATGGGGAATCGCAATCCGAGGCTTCATACCGATGAGATTTTAATTGCTCTTTCAATTTGTGCCGCAACTGACCCGACGGCGGCTTTAGCCCTTGAACAGTTGCCAAAACTCCGCGGTCTTGAATTGCACTCAACCGTTATTTTAGGCGGGGCGGACGAGCATGTACTTAGAAAGTTAGGCTTTAATGTAACAAGTGAGCCTGCTTATGAAAGCAAAAAACTTTATCACGGCTAAAAAAAGCGGCAAGTTTTTGCCGCTTTTTTAATAAATAGGATATACTATTTGTAAACACTTTTTTTAAGGAAGAATTTTAATGAATTTTATGCGTTCTTGCGGTATTTTAATGCCGATTTCCTCTTTGCCCTCAAAGTTTGGCATAGGCACCTTGGGGGAAGAGGCTTATTCCTTTGTAGATTTCTTGAAAAATGCAGGTCAAAAATACTGGCAAATTTTGCCCATTGGTCCAACTTCTTATGGGGACTCGCCCTATCAAAGTTTTTCAACCTTTGCGGGCAATCCTTATTTTATTAACCCCGATATTTTAATAAAAAACGGCTACCTCGATAAAAACGATATTGCCGATATAGATTTTGGCTCGGAGGGGGATATAGATTACGCCCTTTTATATAGCGAGCGAAAGAAACTTTTTAGTAAGGTGCAAAAGCATTTTGTTAAAAAATTGCCACGAAACTTTGAGACATTTTGCAAGGGAAATGCATATTGGCTTGATAAATATGCTCTTTTTATGGCGATAAAGGATAGCCGTTCAGGTCAGGCATTTACTGATTGGCCGGTTGAACTTGTTCAGGGCAGTGCAGCCGCCGTTGATGAACAAAAAGAAAAACTTAAAAATGAAATTTTCGGTTATAAAATGCTTCAATATATCTTTTTCGAACAGTGGTTTGCCCTTAAAAAATATGCTAATGATAACGGCATAAAAATAATCGGAGATTTGCCAATTTATGTAGCGGCGGATAGTGCTGATGTATGGGGCGAACCCGAACAGTTTTTGTTGGACACTGATAAAAAGCCCACCGTGGTAGCGGGTTGTCCGCCAGATGCTTTTTGTGAGGACGGTCAACTATGGGGTAATCCCGTATATGATTGGGAATATATGAAAGAGGACGGATATTCTTGGTGGCTAAGGCGTTTGTCCTTTTCACTTGGAATATGTGATGTTATTCGTATAGACCATTTTAGAGGTTTTGAGGGTTATTATTGTGTGCCCTTCGGCGCCGAAAATGCAATGGATGGCGAGTGGAGAAAGGGCCCGTCGCTCGAGTTTTGGAACTGTGTTAAAGAAAAACTTAATGAGGTTAATGTAATCGCCGAGGATTTAGGATATTTGACCGATGATGTGCGAAACCTTGTTAAAAATAGCGGCTTTGCAGGTATGAAAGTTTTGCAATTTGCCTTTGATTCGGGTATGGACAATGAGTATCTTCCCCATAATCATAAAGAAAACAATGTGGTCTATGTAGGCACCCACGATAATGATACATTGCTCGGCTTTTGTCAAAACGCTAAGGAGCACGAAATATGCTTTGCGATGGAGTATTTTTCCTCTAAAAAGGATGAATTGCCCGAGGCCATATTAAAAGCGGCCCTTGAAAGTCCTGCGGTGCTTTGTATTCTAACAATGCAAGACATTATAGGGCTTGGAAGTGAAGCCCGTATCAATACCCCGTCAACCCTCGGCGGTAATTGGACTTGGAGGGCTAAAAGCCACCAAATCACACCGTTGCTTGCCAAAAAACTTTATAATATCACAAAAGAAGCAAAAAGGACATAAAGTTTTCTTTATGTCCTTTTTCTTGCAGGAAAATACTTTTTGTGATATAATTCCCTTAAAGGAAGTGTTTTTTATATGAAAAAACTTTTAAGCATTATTTTGTGTCTTGTTTTGGCATTAAGTCTTGTCGCTTGTGGGAGCGATATTCCTCAAGATAACCCTGTGTCGTCATCATCTTCGGGTGAGCAAGTTGCTTCAACCCCTCAGGTTTGGTATTCAAAGGACGGGGTAGAACTTAGCAAAGCCGACCTTGATAGAGCGATTTCTCAAGAGTACATAAAGCCTAAAAATATAATCATTATGATTGGCGATGGTATGGGCCTTAATGATATTAAACTTACCAATAAATTTAGTGATTTTTTGTTTGAGTTTGGTGTTTCTTTTGAACATTTGCCAAATGTTGGCGAGGTTACAACAAATTCTTTTACAGGGGTTACCGATTCTGCCGCAGCAGCAACGGCTCTCTCTTCAGGTGAAAAAACCAAAAACGGTCGTATAGGTCTTGGTGTTAAAGCTAATATCACAAAAAATGTTTCCGAACTTTCCCGTGAGTATGGCAAAAAGGTTGGTATCGTAACAAACGATTCAATTTATGGTGCAACCCCCTCGGGATTTACTGTGCACACCGTTTCGCGTGAAAATACAGATAAGATTTGCCAACAGTTTTTAGAGTTTGCCCCCGATGTTTTAATAGGTGGAGGTCACTCAACCTTTATTCAAAATATTAACGCAAGCGAAACCCATAAGGCGCTTTTAGGAAATATAAATTTAGCACCATCACAAAGTTTGTGGGAAACTCAACTTAATGCGGACCCAAATGGTGAAAAAGCGTTTTTTGGTTTCTTGAGCGCTAATCACGATGTAACCTCATATCAGTTGGCACAGGCAACCGAGCTCGCATTAAAGCGCCTCGAAAATGAAAAGGGCTTCTTCCTTATGGTTGAAAGTGCGACGCCCGATTCGGCAGGTCACGGTAATGTGATTGAGCGTAAGCATAAAGGCGTAGCATCTTTTGATAAGGCGGTAGCCGTTGCTATAAAATATTGCCTTAATAATCCCGATACAGTACTTATTGTAACGGCGGACCACGAAACAGGCGGTGTAACCTTGCCTGAGGGCGAGTATGAACTCAGCAAAGATTTGTTTACTACTACCTCGCATACGGGTGTTAATGTAGGTGTTTTTGCATTGGGCTATGGCACCGAGTATTTTAAGGGTAAAACTGTCGATAATACCGACATAGCAAAATTTATGCACGCCGCAATCAAGGGCGAAACATATAAGTAAAATTAAAAGGACTTAAAGGGAAAACCTTTAAGTCCTTTTGTTATAAAGTTTGATTTTGCGGAACGCTTATTATAATGTTGTAATTGTTTTATCGCCGTAAACATTTTTCCAATCGGCATCAAATTTTGAGAGAGCATTATCGGTCATGGGGTGGGTTATAAGCCCCTTTAGTGTTTCATCGGTAATGGTGGCGCTTTGGCAACCAACCAAGGCGCATTTTTTAACCTGCTCTGTGTTTTTGAAACTTGCGGCAAGCACCTTTGTGGCGATGTTGTTTTTAGCAAAGATTGTAACAATGTCCTCAACAACCTTAACGCCATCTCCGCAAATACTATCAATTCGGTTAACATAGGGCGCAACAAAATCGGCACCCGCTTTAGCGGCAACAAGGGCTTGGGTTGGGTTGAAAATACCCGTAACAGTTACATTTACACCCAATTTTTTGAGTGCAATTGTGGCTTTTAAGCCTTCTTCGGTAATTGGAATTTTAACAAAGAAATTTCCACCCAATTTTTCTTTTAGAAGTAAAGCCTCTTCAATCATGCCCTCGGCTTTTTCGGAACGCACCTGAACATGAAGCATCTTGTCGTCCCCGATAATTTCTCTTATGTTTTTAACTAAATCCCAAAAGGGAGCATTAGCACGGGAGATAATTGATGGATTTGTGGTAACGCCTGAAATGGGATAAAATTCGTTGCAGTATTTTATAGCCTTAATGTCGGCAGTATCTAATAATAAAAGCATTTTGAACCTCCAAGTTTTGATACATCAATTATAAACCAATCCCCCCACCAAAGCAACAAAAAATATTTTTTTCACAATCTTTTTGTTTTGGGGTTTGCTGTTTGTTGTGAATGTTTGTGGCTGAAAGCTTTTGGTTTTCCAATAGCGAAAGATATTTGTAAATGGTTGTTTTTGTTGTTTACAAATTGTATTTTTCTTTGGTTGTATTTATAGAGGAAATTAGAATTCTTCTGATTTTTCCACAATCGTTTTTAAGTTCAGAATATTCCTCATTACTGAGGATATTTGTTTTCGAAAAAAGGTCAAGCCAATATTCCGTTTCGTAACATTCTTTTAAAGAAATTTGAAGTTTTGAAACAAAATCCGCTTTGCTTTGAGCGTAGTTTGCTTCGTGAATATTAGCGCCTATACTTGTTCCACTTTTGAGAATTTGATTTTTTAAAACGCCTTTTCCTTGAATTTTATCGGCCATTTTTACAATTTTTACCGCAAATTCTATAGATAATTCCACCAGAAGATTATCAGACATATATATTCTCCTTTAAATGAAATGCGCTGTGCGCATGAAATAATTACATCATTAAATGCAACAAAAGTTGCATGAAATAAAATTTGCCTAATATAAATCAATAAAACAATGTGCCGTATCAAAAGATACGGCACATTTCATGCATTAGCATTTAATTCACAATGTGAATTTCATTTGCCGTAAGGCAAATTTCATTACAAATAATCGTTGATTATTTGTTAAGCGCTTCGTTAACTGCAACTGCGCAAGCAACAGTCATACCAACCATTGGGTTGTTACCTGCACCGATAAGACCCATCATCTCAACGTGTGCAGGAACTGAAGAAGAACCTGCAAATTGAGCATCACTGTGCATACGACCCATTGTATCGGTCATACCATAGGAAGCGGGGCCTGCAGCCATGTTGTCGGGGTGAAGGGTACGACCTGTACCGCCACCGGAAGCAACTGAGAAGTATTTCTTACCCTGCTCAATGCACTCTTTCTTGTAGGTGCCTGCAACAGGATGCTGGAAGCGTGTGGGGTTGGTTGAGTTACCAGTGATAGAAACGTCAACGCCTTCTTTGTGCATAATAGCAACGCCTTCGCGAACATCATCAGCGCCGTAGCAACGAACCTTTGAACGCTCGCCGTTTG
>JAZRZR010000060.1:0-6608 GCA_045601525.1 Acutalibacteraceae bacterium | reverse complement strand
AGTATTATGTTTTCACAAGAAATGTTAAAATTAGGACAAGTTCGTTCAGTTATTCGTGAAATGTTTGAATATGGCAATAAAAGAGCTGCCGAAATAGGTCGGGAAAATGTTTTTGATTTTAGCCTTGGCAATCCGAGTATTCCCGCACCTGAAATTGTTGATTTAACAATAAAAAATCTTTTGGAAAATGAGAATTCGGTTGTACTTCACGGATATACATCTGCAGCAGGTGACCCTAAAGTTCGTCAAAAAATTGCCAATTTCTTGAACGGACAGTATAGTTGCAGTTTTGCTAAAGAAAATATTTATATGACAACAGGTGCAGCCGCAGCGCTTACCATTTCCTTAAAGGCTATTGTAAATAGTGGTGATGAGGTTATTGTATTAGCCCCGTTTTTCCCTGAATATACAGTTTTTATAAAAAATGCGGGTGGTGTACCCGTTATAGTTAAATGCCGTGAAGGTGATTTTCAGGTTGATATTGATGCATTAGAAAATGCAATAACAAATAAAACCAAAGCAATTATTATCAACTCGCCCTGCAACCCCACGGGTGTTGTATTTTCAAAAGAAACAATTGAAAATGTTTGTTCGCTTTTATCAAGAAAGCAAAAGGAATTAAACAAAGAAATTTTCGTTATTGCTGATGAGCCGTATCGCGAATTGGTTTATGATAATATTGAGGTTCCGTTTATTCCAAATTACTACGATAATACCATACTTTGCTATTCCTTTAGTAAATCACTCTCTTTGCCCGGTGAACGCATCGGTTACATACTAGTATCAAACAAATGTAAAAAATCTTCGCTTGTTTTTGATGCGGTTGCAGGTGCAGGCCGTTCTTTAGGTTATGTTTGCGCTTCAAGTTTGTTTCAAAGAGTTGTAGTTGAGTGTTTGGGCAAAACTGCCGACCTTACAGCCTATAAAGAAAACCGTGATTTGCTTTATGATGCATTGACTGAATATGGTTATGAGGTAATTAAGCCTGATGGTGCTTTCTACTTGTTTGTCAAAGCGTTGGAAAAGGATGCAAACAAGTTTTGCGAAAATGCAAAAAGAGAGGAACTTTTGTTAGTTCCAAGTGATAGTTTTGGCTATGAGGGTTATATAAGAATTTCGTATTGTGTTTCAAATGCAATGATTAAAAGGTCTTTGCCAGCCTTCAAAAAGTTAGCCGAAGGTTATAAGAATGGAGAATTTTAATGAATAAGCTTGAAATATCAAGGCAAAAGATCAATGAAATTGATGATAAAATGCGAGAGCTTTTTTGTGAAAGACTCAAGGCGGTAGAGGATGTTGCTGCATACAAAAAAGAAATGGGCTTGCCGATATATGATAAGTCTCGAGAAGAGATAGTAATCAAACAAAATGCCGAAAAAATCAACAACCCCGATTATTCTTCCTATTATGTTAATTTTTTAGAAGATGTTATGAAGATTTCTCGCAACTATCAAAGCAAAATCCTTAATGGTATGAATGTTGCATATAGCGGTGTTGAGGGTGCCTTTGCTCATATTGCGGCAGGAAAGATTTTTCCAACCGCAACACGAAAAGCATTTCCGAATTTTGCCTGCGCTTATAAAGCTGTTGCCGATGGCGAATGTGATTGCGCAGTTTTGCCGATTGAAAATAGTTCGGCAGGAGAAGTTAGTGCAGTAATTGACCTAATCTTTTCGGGAAATCTATATATAAACGGCGTGTATGAATTATCCGTTTCCCAAAATCTTTTGGCGAAAAAAGGCGCTCAAATTTCGGATATTAAAAAGGTTTTAAGCCATATTCAAGCACTTGAACAATGTAACGCCTACATAAAATCAAAAAAATTGCAACCCATTATGTGCGATAATACCGCGCTTGCGGCTCAACAGGTTGCCAATAGTGATGATATTTCTTTAGCCGCTATTGCAAGTAATGAAACGGCTGAAATCTATGGTCTTCAGGTTTTAGAAAGCAATATAAACGAAAGCCAGCTAAATACAACTCGTTTTGCAGTTTTGTCACGCTCTAAACATATCAAGGAAATAGAGAAACCCGGTAATAACTCAATTATTATGTTCTCGGTTCGCAATGAGGCGAGTGCGCTTGCAAAGGCAATTGATGTTATAGGTAGCCATAATTTTAATATGCGTAATTTGCGTAGCCGTGCTCTTAAAGACCTTTTGTGGAAATATTATTTTTATGTTGAGGTTGAGGGTAATGTATATACTGCAGAAGGTCAAAATATGCTTAATGAACTTTCGAAATACTGTGATAAATTAAAGGTAGTTGGTACTTTTTACAATCACATTGAATTGAAATAATGGAGTTATTATGAAAATACATATTAACCTTGAAAAAAACAGCTATGATATTATTTTGGAAAAGGGTGCGCTAAGTAGTGTTAAGGATTATTTTAATCTTGAACGTAAGGTCTTAATTTTAACCGATGATGGCGTTCCGAAGCAGTATTCTGAAATGGTGGCTAATTTTTCTAAATATCCCGTACTTTATAAAATTAAAAGCGGTGAGGATAGTAAAAGTCTTGCATCATTTGAAAAAATTGCCGCACTTATGCTTGAAAACGGATTTACTCGTAATGACTGTGTTGTTGCTGTTGGCGGTGGAGTTATTGGTGATTTAGCAGGATTTGTTGCTGCCTCTTATATGCGCGGCATTGATTTTTATAATATACCTACTACATTGTTGTCCCAAGTTGATTCCTCAATAGGCGGTAAGGTTGCAGTTAATTTTAATGGTGTAAAGAATATTTTAGGTGCGTTTTATCAACCTAAAATGGTTTTGATTGACCCATTAGTGCTAAAAACATTAGATAAAAGGCAATTATCAAACGGGTTAGCCGAATCTATTAAGATGTCGCTTACATCAGACGCTTCACTTTTTGAAATAATTGAAAGTGGCGAACTTGAGAAAAATATCGAGCAAATTATTGAAAAATCTCTTTTAATTAAAAAAAGTGTGGTACAACAGGATGAAAAGGAAAAAGGTTTAAGAAAAGTGCTTAATTTCGGCCATACAGTTGGCCACGCTGTTGAGGCATTGTCTTTTGGCAAACTTTATCATGGAGAATGTGTTGCAATAGGTATGTTGCCATTTTGCAGTGAAGCAGTTAAAGCAAGAGTTCGGGAAATTCTTGATAAAAATAATTTGCCTTATGAAATTCCCCTCAACAGCAATGAAATCTCAAATGTAATTTCTCACGATAAAAAAAGTGACGGAACACTGATTGAATGTGTTTTTGTTGATAAAGTCGGTACATTTAGGTTTGAGAAGTTAACCAAGGAGCAAATTTTAGAACTTTTATAGGTGCAATTTATGAAGTATGGTCTTATTGGGGAGAAACTAACACATAGTTTTTCAAAAGAACTGCACGGCTTAATCGGATGCTATGATTACAGTTTGATTGAACTTGCCGAAAATGAGCTTGAAAAATTTTTAATATCTAAAGATTTTTGCGGAATAAATGTAACTATCCCGTATAAACAGTCGGTAATTCCGTTTTTAGATTATATTGACGATAACGCTAAAAATATTGGCGCTGTCAATACTGTTGTTAATAAAAACGGTGACCTTTATGGTTACAACACCGACTTTTTAGGAATGCGTTTTTTGATTGAAAATGCATATGGTGCTTCCTTGTCTAACAAAAAAGTTTTAATTTTAGGGTCGGGAGGCACATCGAAAACGGCTTTTGCCGTCGCTAAAAGTCTTGGCGCTACTGATGTTTATGTTGTTAGCCGTAAACCTGTTTGTAATGAAATTTCATACGAAGATGCCATTAAGGAGCATTTCAATGCGCAGGTTTTAATAAACACAACACCTGTTGGTATGTATCCTAATGTGGATAATTGCGCTATTGATTTATCGCTTTTTAATAATTTAGAATTGGTTGTTGATGCGATTTATAATCCGCTTAATACTAAACTTGTTCTTGATGCTAAAAAAATGGGAATAAAGGCGACAGGCGGCTTGCTTATGTTTGCTGCACAAGCCGTTTATGCTTATGGATTATTTTTTGATAAAACAATTGATGAAAACCAAATCATTGATGTTTACAAAAAACTCAAAAGTCAAAAACAAAACATAGCACTTATTGGTATGCCGGCATCGGGTAAAACGACTATCGGCAAAATTCTTGCTAAAAAATTATCCTATAGGTTTGTTGATACCGATCAACTTATAGTTGAAAAAGCAGGAATGCCGATAACTGAAATTTTCAAAAAATATTCCGAAGATTATTTTAGAGACATTGAAAGTCAGGTAATTGCCGAGATTTCCTTGAAAAATGGTGTTGTTATTTCAACAGGAGGTGGAGCTGTACTTAAAGAAGAAAATATTTTTAACTTAAAAAGAAATTCAAAAATATTCTTTCTTGACCGTGAGTTATCAGAACTTTTACCGACAAATGACCGTCCATTAGCAAATAATATTGAAAAAATTAAAAAATTATATGAGCAGCGAATTGTTATTTATAAATCATCAGCTGATTATATTGTAAAGCCTACCACGATAGAAGAAACTGCTGATATTATTATTAAAAATAGATAGGGGAATAAGAAGATGAATGCACGAATTGAAAAATCAGTTGCTATGGGTTGTGTTGTTGCACCCCCTTCTAAAAGTATGGCACATCGATATTTAATTTGTGCAGCATTATCACCCTTAAAATCAACCATCAGCAATCTTTCTTTATCGGATGATATTATTGCTACAATTGATTGTTTAAGAGCTTTAGGCGCAAATATTGAATTAGAAGATGATAAAGCGCATATTATTGGCGTTTTGCCTGAAAATTTTTCTGAAAATTATTTGGCTTTTTGCAATGAAAGCGGAAGCACATTACGCTTTATGATACCGATTTTGTTGTTGAGTGAATATACCTCGGTTATTGAACGCTCGGCCTCGCTTGCTAAAAGGCCTCTCGATGTTTTTGTAAAACTTTTTGAAAATACTAACATCTTATTTAACCTCGATAACGAAAAAGTAATCTTAAAAGGTAAACTCCTTTCGGGAAATTATGAAGTGCCTGCAAATGTTAGCAGTCAATTTATAAGTGGTTTGTTATTTGCATTGCCGCTTCTTGATGAGGATAGCACGATAACCCTGTTAAACGGCATCGAAAGTAAAGATTATATAAATATGACATTTGCCGCACAGGCTTTATTTGGTGTCAATATCGAGTGGAAAGATGACACCACCATTTATATTAAGGGTAATCAAAAATATACGCCTTGTGATGTAGCAGTTGAGGGCGATTATTCCAATGCCGCTTTTTTCGGTGCATTGAATGCTATTGGCGGTGAGATTTATATTGATGGACTTTTTGAAAAATCACTACAAGGCGATAAGGTATTTTTTGATTTGGTTGATAAATTCAAAGCCTTCGCACCGGTAATTGATTTAGCTAATTGTCCTGATTTGGGGCCAATTCTTATGACCTTGGCTGCATATTTCAACGGTGCGCATTTTATTAACACGGGACGCTTGAAAATTAAAGAGAGCGACCGTGGCGCAGTTATGGCTGAAGAGCTTAAAAAATTCGGCGCCGATGTTTCGGTTTTACAAAATGAAATTATAGTTAAAAAGTCCGCATTACATACTCCTGATGTTGAACTTTTCGGTCATAATGACCATAGGGTTGTTATGTCTTTGTCCGTTCTTTCAACTGTGTTCGGCGGTACAATTACGGGTGTTGAGGCGGTAAACAAAAGTTTCCCTGACTTTTTTGATAAAATTAACTCATTAGGTATAAAGGTAGATTTATATGATTAGCAAAAATGATAATATATTGATTGTCGGTCTTGGTTTGATTGGTGGCAGTTATGCTAAAGCGCTAACTAAACAAGGTTATAAGGTTTGGGCAATCACTAAAGAACAAACCGATATTAACTATGCTTTGAAAAACAAAATAATTGAAAAGGGCAGTTCGTTTGTTGATAAATCTCTAATTTCAAATGCCGATATTGTGATTTTTGCTCTATATCCGCAAATTTTTATTGATTGGATAGAGGCAAATCAAGAATTATTCAAAACAGGCGCAATTATCACCGATGTTACAGGTGTAAAAGGCAGTATTGTGTATCAAATTCAAGCAATATTGCGTTCAGATGTTGAGTTTATTGCCGCTCACCCAATGGCAGGTAAGGAATCTTCCGGCCTACAAAACAGTGATGAAACTATTTTTAATGCTGCGAATTACATTGTCGTTCCAACTGAAGACAACACCGAAAAAGCTATTTCTATTTGTAAAGAACTCGGTAATTTGCTGGGTTTTGCAAGGGTGAGCGTTTTATCACCTGAAAAGCACGATGAAATGATTGCGTTTTTATCACAGCTCACACACTGCATTGCGATTTGTTTAATGACCTGTTTTCAAGAAGAAAACCTTGAAAAATACACAGGTGACTCTTTCCGTGATTTAACCCGTATAGCGAACATAAATGAAAATATGTGGTCTGAGTTATTTTTGCTAAATAAAGAACAACTTTGCAAAATGATGGGCGTTTTTGCAAATGATTTTAATTTACTTAAGAATTATATTGAAAACGGTGATTTAGAAAATATCAAGGAAATGATGCGTACTTCAACAAGGCGCAGAAAACTCTTTGATA
>JAZRZR010000059.1:0-35619 GCA_045601525.1 Acutalibacteraceae bacterium | reverse complement strand
TCCCAAGGGTTCGGCTGTTCGCCGATTAAAGTGGTACGCGAGCTGGGTTCAGAACGTCGTGAGACAGTTCGGTCCCTATCTGTCGTGGGCGTAGGAAATTTGAGAGGAGCTGTCCCTAGTACGAGAGGACCGGGATGGACGCACCTCTGGTGCACCAGTTGTTCTGCCAAGGGCATAGCTGGGCAGCTACGTGCGGACTGGATAAACGCTGAAAGCATCTAAGCGTGAAGCCAACCTCAAGATTAGATATCCCATAGCATAAGCTAGTAAGGTCCCCGGTAGACTACCGGGTTGATAGGCTGCGTGTGTAAAGGCGGTGACGTCTGTGCTTGGCAGTACTAATAGACCGAGGGCTTGACCTATCTTCGATTCTCTGCATTACCTTTGTTCAGTTTTTTGGGTGCGATTGAACCACCGATTTTTCAAGCGAACGTTAACCGTTCGCTTATTTTTTTACAAGGAAGAGGCCTTATGAAAAGAGTTTTAGCAATATTTTTATCGATTTTTGTCGCTTTTTCGCTTTTAGGTTGTTCAAAAACACAAAAAGTGGGCGAAAAAGATGGTGAAGTCTCCTCGGCCGCCGCTTCGATTAAGGGTGAAACACCGGAAAAAGAAACTTCAAGCATACCTGATGTTCACGCCTTTACGGGCGAGATTTTGGCTGTTGAAAAAGGAATGGTTTTGGTTTCTCCCGATGAGCAAAACAGTGCGATTTCGCCACAGGTTTATGTGAATGTTTCGCAGTTTTCCGATTACGATTTTAATATTGGTGACAAAATAAAAGTCACTTTTAACGGGCAGGTAGCACAAAGTTTTCCCCCTCAAATTTTAGGGGTAATAAATATAGAATTTCAATAAAAAGAGGGTTAAAAAATGAAAAAAACAGCAGCGTTTTTATTGGCCGTTATTATGGTTTTTTGTATGATTGGTTGTGACAAAGGTAACGACACACCATCGGGCTCTAATTCTGCCTCTTCGGATGGCTCGGTAACCCTTTTAACACACATTTTAGCAAAGGAAAGAACCATCACCGAAACGGTTGGAACACCGAGGAATCTTGCCAATACATACGATGCCCTAAAAAACAAAAAAAGCCTTAAAATAGGCTATTTGGGCGGTTCAATAACCAGCGGCTTTGGTGGAGATTCGGTAGGAGGTTGGCGCACCCGCACAACCGATTGGTTTAAGAAAAATTATTCTTCGGCCGAGATAACCGAAATCAATTTATCAATTGGCGGAACATCCTCAAACACGGGTCTTTTTAGACTTAAGGATACCCTTATCGCTGAGGCCCCCGACCTAATTTTTGTTGAGTTTGCTATGAACGATAGCCACATAGGCTTTAATGAGGCGGCGAGCGGTGCTTATATGGAGGCCATTATCCGTGAAACAAACAAGGTGCTCCCCAAAACCGATTTAATAATTGTTTTCACCACCGATGTTACAAGAAACGGCAACGATTTTTCAAACCTTACGGGACACAGAAAAATTGCTGAATATTATGGCGTTCCTTGCATAAATGTAGGTGCGGCGGCGGTTAAGGCGGCGGCCCAAAACGGAGAGGTCTTGTCCGATTACCTTGCCGATACCGTGCATCCTAACGAGAGGGGCTATATTGCCTATGCCAACGAGGTGCAAAGAGCACTTAAAGAGTGGTTGGATACAGCAAAAACACAGTCCCCTAAGGCGCATGAATTATCAAACGAATACGCAGTTTCAAACCCCTTTGATGCGGTTAAGGTTATTTATCCTGATGATGTAAATCATGACGAGAAATGGGGAGTCAGAACTCCTAAAAATTCACCCCTTGAAACTGAAAGTGCGCTCTACCATAAGGCGCAATACGCCGAGTTTACAATAGAGTTTGAAGGCTCAATGCTCTCTCTTCTCGGTGAGTTTAATGCAGGTGTAAACTAT
This sequence comes from Acutalibacteraceae bacterium, assembly GCA_045601525.1. Classification (GTDB taxonomy): domain Bacteria; phylum Bacillota; class Clostridia; order Oscillospirales; family Acutalibacteraceae; genus SIG565. The sequence continues at coordinate 33,702 of JAZRZR010000059.1, read as the reverse complement.
GATGTAACCATAGACGGACAGTACACCGTAAGGGTTGGCACAGGAACAAAAACCGAATATGAATTGTCGGTTGCAACAAACCTTGTTAAAGGCAAGCACACCGCAACAGTAAAGGCGCTTTCAAAGACATACGGAGGTATTGAAGGCATCCTTGTGGGATAAAAAAGCATAAAAAAAGAACCCCAAGTCACAAGACTTGGGGTTTGTTGTTTTTACCAATAACCAGGAATGAAACCATCGTTATCTGATTCTACTCCGTAAGAAGAGTTGTTTGAAGAGGCGGGGGGAGTTGATGAACTTTCGGGTGTAGAACTACTTTCAGGAGTGCTTGAACTTTCAGGCGCAGAACTGCTTTCGGGGGCGCTTGAACTTTCAGGTGCAGAGCTTGAAGAATTGTTGGAAGAGCTGCCCGCCGGCTTCTCGGGAACAGGTTGTTTAACCTGTTCGTCGTTTAGACCGCTTACGATGGAACTTGTGGCTGATGAATCACCCTTATCATCATTAGTTGTTGTGATTATGTCGGTAATGGTTGAATCAACAAGCGTATCAAAATCAGAGTTTGTGTTTTTTGCAAGGTTTTTGCAAAGATATGCTTTTGCATAGGAAACATTTTTCTCGTTTGCGGCGGATGTTATAGATTCCTCTTTAACCTTTATGTAAAGGGTGTGGAGGCCGCTCTTACAGTTGTTCTCGCTTAATGCTATGCGGAAGGAATCGGCAAGAGCATTAAAATCTTCGGGTTTAAGGCTTTCTACCGCAAAGAGCAAATATTCGCCGTCCTCATTTTTGATTTTGTTGTTGTTCATCAAGTTTTGAACGAGTGTTTTTGCCGAAAGAGAGAAAGGAACGCTCGGGGTCATGTTTGAAACAAGATATTTATCGGTATCTTTAAGGGTTGAAATTGATTTTACCGAATAATCGGAGGAGTTAAGGGTGTAGATAATGCAGGAGTTATCCAAATCAAGAGTAACCGTGATGTAATCTTCGGGAACGGGTTCCTTTTTATCCTTGGTTAACAAGAAAACGGTTGCAAGAATTGCGATAACCAAAAGAACTGCAATGCCAACAAAAACAACCTGTTTGGCGGGGAAAGTTTTGTTCGTATTCTTCATAAAAAAACCTCTCGAATTTTTTGCTTTGGACAAAGTTGCCCAATAACATTATAAACATATAAAAAATCTTTGTCAAGAGGTGCAAAATTGGCAAAAAACGGTGATGCAAAAACACTATATTTAGATTTATTGCGAAAAAGACCACAATTTGTAGGAAATATGACAAAATAAACAAAAGTTTAGGTAAAGTTACATAAAAAAGAACTGAAAAAATGGGTCAAATTGTTCAAAATTGCTTGACAACAGGTCTTAAATTTGGTATTATTGTATAGTAAATAAATATGGGTAATTATATATAAATTATATACGCTTACCCGCAGCAATTACAAGTTTGGAGGAATATCAATGAAGAAGTGTATTGCAATGCTTTTGGCACTTGTTATGCTTTTGACGGCGTCGTCGCTAACCTGCTTTGCAGCAGAAGCGAGCGAAGCCGAAGCAAATAACAAGTCCGAAATCGTAGCAGACGCAAGCTCGCAAAATGCTTACATAGCGTATCTTGAGTCGGTTGCGGCTACACACACCGATGCTACAGAATCTATCGTCTTGAGCGCCGATAGCTTTTCGGCAAGCGAAGGTGCGGTAGAAAAGGTTGGCACTCATACCGATGCGGCCGGCACCACAAAAACCGGTGTCGTTAAGTGGACGGGTGAAAAGGGTTATATCACATATACCGTTAATGTGCCCGCCAACGCTTATTATGAGCTTCAACTTAACTATTGCCCCATAGCAGGTCGTGGCTTGCCCCTTGCGTTTGGATTTATGGTTGATGGCGAGTATCCTTACGATACAATTAAGTCAACAAACTTCCATCGCACATGGGTTGACGCAAAGCCTGAGGGTGTACAAGATGGCAACGGTAACATTTATGCTTCGGAACAGGTTGAAAGTCTCATCTTTACAACCGAGAAGTCGATGGATAAAACAGGTCAGATTGTTGAACCCTTAAAGGTTGCTCTTTCAGCCGGCACGCATACAATCACCGTTGTTGTGCAGTCGGGCGAGCTTTATCTTGAGTCTTTGGTGCTTGCTGCTCCCGTAAAAACCCCCAGCTATGCTGAGGCACTCGAGCAGTACAAGGCTAACGGCTATAAGAACTATAGCGGCGAGAACGATTTGATTATTGAAGCCGAGCGCGCTCTTTATAAAAGCACATCTTCGATAACTCCTCTTACTGATAATAGCGACCCGAGCGTAAGATGGTATGACACTACAACAGGTGAGAGCAAATCCTCTCAAGCCTTCAAGAACATTACCAACTTTATCGGAAGCACAGGTTGGCAATCACCCAACGAAACTATCACTTGGAAACTTAATGTTGCCGAAAGCGGTCTTTATCGCGTTGCTTTCCGTTTTAGACAAAATGCGGTTATCAACGGCAACTCATATAGAAGCCTTAAGATTGATGGTGTGGCACCCTTTGAGGAGGCCGAGAACATCTCCTTCTATTATGGCGGTGATTGGCAGTTCCAGGTGTTACAGGTTGATGGTCAAGACGCTTATGTTTACCTTGAAGCAGGTGAACACGAAATAAGCATGGCGGTTACACTTTCCAACTTCGGTGAGGTAAGCCGTGAAATCAACGATGTAACCTACGAAATCGGTAACCTCTATTTGAAGATTAGAATGATTACCGGTGACAATATTGATAGCGGACGAAGCTATGAATTCTTCGAGCAAATCGAAGGCTTTAACGAAACCCTCCAAACAAATATAGACAGACTCACACAGTTGTGCGACCGCATCACCGAAATCACAGGTCAAACGAGCGGCACATATATTGCATCTATCAAGAATATGCGTCGTGTAATGCAGGAGATGCTTGATAATCCTTATACCGCACAAAAGTATGTTTCTACATATTACGATAACTATTGCTCGCTTACAGCCTTGATTGCTGATATGGCAGCGCTTCCTTTGGACCTTGACCAAATTATTTTCTCGGCTCCTGAGGGAGAGTTTGATTTCGAAATGGCAACATTTTGGGATAAAACAAAATATTCTTTCAATCGTTTCTTGGTTTCCTTTATGGAAGAGTACAGATACAGTGCTGAGGGAACAGCCGACAAGAAAAAGCTTACAATTTGGGTTACCTGGGGTAACGACCAGACACAAATTTTAAGGTCCTTGGTTAAAGACTCGTTTGAGGCTGAACATCCTGATGTAACAGTAAATATTCAGGTTGTTGGCGCAACACTTGTTCAGGCAATTCTTTCGGGTTCGGGACCTGACTTGTTCTTATCTCACCCGAGAACCGAGCCCGTTAACTACGGTATGCGTGGTGCTCTTGAAGACTTGAAGCAGTTCTCTGATTTTGATGAGGTAATCACTCGCTTCCAAAAGAGCGCAACCGAGCCTTATATGCTGGGAGATGCCTGCTACGGATTGCCCGATACACAAATATTCGAGGTGGTTTATTACCGTACCGATATTTTCGAAGAGTTGGGACTTACAGTTCCGAAAACTTGGGAGGAGTTCCGCAATACAGCAGCTCTTCTTCAAAGACAAAACCTTGAGGTAGGTTTGCCGGGTGCCGGTCTTGTTAACAACTATGCGACATATTTGTTACAAAACGGCGGCAAGCTTTACACCGACGATAAAAAAGCAACTACACTTACAAACGGCACAGCAGTTGAGTCCTTTGTTTATTGGACCGAGTTCTACACCGATTTAGGCTACGCACCCGAATTCAGCTTCTACAACCGTTTCCGTTCAGGTACAATGCCTTTGGGTATTGCGGCAAGCTCAACTTATACTACATTCTCACAGGCCGCTCCCGAAATCACAGGCAGATGGGCGATTGCGCCCTTGCCCGGCACACTTAAAGAGGACGGCACAATAGATTATACACAGGCTGATACAGGTACAGCTTGCGTTATTCCTAAAATTGCCAAGCATAAGGATGAGGCTTGGGAGTTTATTAAATGGTGGACTAGTGATAATATCCAATACAGATACTCAACGATGGTTGAGGCGGTTCTTGGTGAGGTTGGCCGTGTGGCTACCTCTAACATAGAGGCCTTTAAGCGTCTTTCTTGGGAAAGCGATGACCTTGATGTATTGCTTGAGTCTTGGGAGGATGTTATAGGACTTTCTGAAGTTCCCGGTGGTTACTATGTAACCCGTTCAATTTATCAGGCTTTCTGGAACGTTGTAAACCTTGATGAAAACCCCAAGGATATGATTGTTAAGTGGGGTAAGATTGCCGATAATGAAATTACAAGAAAGAGGAGGGAATACAACCTTGACTAATCAAAGTGTACTACTTAAAAGAAAAAGAGAAAAGTCATCGTTTGGCGGTAGCGAAGTTTCAATGTTTATAATTGCGCTTCCTTTCCTTATTCTCTTCTTTATGATGACGGTTTTACCGATTCTCACATCTCTTGTTTTAAGCTTTTGTTCATACGATACCCTTTCAACACCTAAGTTTGCGGGTCTTGATAATTTCCTTAGAATGTTTGTAACCGACGATATGTTCGGCACCATCGCAACAAACACCATTATTCTTGCGATTGCCACAGCACCTACAGGATTTTTGCTTTCCTATGTGCTTGCTTGGTTTATAAACGAGTTTAACCCTGCAGTAAGAAGTTTCCTTTCTTTCCTCTTCTATGCTCCTAACCTTGCAGGTAACGCTTACTTTATTTGGCAAACCGCATTTAGTGGTGATGCATACGGCTATATAAACAGCCTTTTGCTTAGTGTCGGACTTTTGAACGAGCCTATCACATGGCTTAAAAACCCCGATTACATAGTGCCGATTATCATATTTGTTACATTGTGGGCAAGTATGGGTGCAGGCTTCCTTGCTAATATCGCAGGCTTGCAGGGTATTAACACCTCTCTCTTTGAGGCCGGCGCTATTGACGGTATTCGTAACCGTTGGCAAGAACTTTGGTACATAACACTTCCCTCTATGAAGGAAATCTTGCTCTTCTCGGCAGTTATGCAAATTGCAAGCTCCTTCTCAATCGGCGCAGTTATCACAACAATGTGTGGCTATCCTACAGTTAACAACTGCGCGGATACCATAGTAATGTATCTAACCGATATTGCTCATACCCGAATGGAAATGGGTTATGCGGCGGCAATTTCGATATTCCTGTTTGCGATTATGGCGATTTTCAGAAATCTCGTAAGCAAACTGTTGAGTAAAACCGGAAAGTAAGGGGGGTAGAGTGCTTTGAGTAAATGGAAAAAGTTCTGGCTTAAGGTTAGACATTTTAAGTTGCTTGGTGGCGGCGAACTTCAATACAAGCGCTATACCCGTTCAAAAGTGGTTTCGGGTATCTTCGTAGCCCTCTTGCTTATTTTCGGTGCGGTTTGTATTTTGCCTATCGTTTATTGTGTGGCAACTTCACTTAAACCCTTGGATGAAATTCTTATTTTCCCGCCGAGGTTCTTTGTTAAGCGCCCCACTATAGCAAACTACACCTTGCTTCCGTCTTTGATTTCAAAATTACAAGTTCCGCTTTCGCGTTACTTGTTCAACACCATTTTTATCACGGTTATCGGTACTGTTTGCCACATTTTAGCGGCAGCCGGCGCGGCTTTCTTCTTCTCAAAGAGTAAGCAAAAATGGGTTGGCATTGTTTTCTTGGTAGTTCAGTTCTCGCTTCTTTATAATGGTACTACACTTGGTGTACCGCAGTACATCATCTTCTCGAAAATGGGAATTATTGATACTTATTGGGTATACATATTGCCTCATATTCCGGGTGCGATGGGTGTATTCCTTATGAAGCAGTATATGGACGGTTCGGTGCCTGATTCGCTTCTTGAAGCGGCCCGTATTGATGGCGCAGGCTATCCGAGAATTTTGGCTCAAATTGTAATGCCTATCGTTAAACCCGCTTGGTTGACCCTTTTGCTTTATGCATTCCGTGATATGTGGGCGGTGGCTTCGGGCACAACAATCTTTACAGAGGCCCTTAAAACACTTCCCTCGGCTATGTCGCAAATTACAAATGCGGGTATCGCCCGTACAGGTAGTGCGATGGCAACCACAGTTATTATGATGATTCCGCCTATCTTGGTTTACCTCATTTCACAAAGCAGTGTTATGGAAACCATGAGTAATGCGGGTATGAAGGATTAAGGGGGCGAGCAAATGAAAAAGATGAAAAAGATTTTAGCAGTTTTGTGTGCTTTTGTTTGCCTCGCATCCTGTTTGATTTCGGCATCGGCGGTTGATTATACCGATTCGGCCTACGATGCAACAACTAAATGGGTAACAGGTTTTGGCGTTGAAAAATATGTGTATTCAAAACCGATGTACACCGATGAAAAGTTCCTCACAGCAGCTTCTTTGGGTCTTGAACCCTTCCAAGAGTTGTCTGATATTTATGCCTACGGCGGCTACATTTATATACTTGATGCAGGCGCAGGCAGAATCGATGTTCTTGATGCTAATTATAACCACTCAAGAACAATCACTTCCTTCAAAAACGGTGAGGAAAGCCTTACCTTTAAGGGTGCACAGGGCATATATGTCTTTAAGGACCGTATTTACCTTTGCGATAAGGCGAACAACCGTGTAATCATTTCGGATATGGATTGTAATGTAATTAAAGTTCTTACAGTTCCCGAAACAGAGGTTTGGCCTGACGACCTTCTTTACAATCCCGTAAAGATTGTTGTTGACAATATGGATTACATTTATGTGCTTTGCGAGGGCTCTTTCTACGGTGCCGCAATGTACACACCCGATTATGAATTCAAGGGCTTCTTTGGTGCAAACACAGTTACAACAACCGTGTTTGATGCCATGAACAACCTTTGGGATATGCTCTTTACAAATAATGTAAAGCTCTCCAAAAAGGCAAAGGCGTTGCCCTTCTCGTTCGTTGATATGGTAATGGGTGCCGATGGTTATATCTACACCTGTACAGGTGCTAAAACAACAGGACGTGGTGGTGCGGTTACAACACCCGGTACTATCCGCCGTCTTAACCCCACCGGCTCAAACATTCTTGTTGATAAAACAAAGGACGAGGTAAGCGATTCGGCAAATGTTGTTTTCAGCACAAAGGAATACACCTTAATTAACGGTAACTCCTTGGCTCACAATTTCACCTCAATTGCAGTTGATGAAAACAATTATATATATGTATTAGACGCTCCCTATGGTAAGGTTTATGTTTACGATATAGAATGTAACCTTTTGACAACCTTTGGCGGTGGCGTTAAGAGCGGCGTTCAGGAAGGTACATTCCGTAGCGCTACAGCTCTTGCAGTAATGGATGGCAAGGCTTTTGTTCTTGATTCGGTTAAGAACGGCATAAACATATTCACAATCAACGAATATGGCCTTTTGGTTCAAGAGGCGCAAACCCTCACAATAGCGGGTGACTATAACGATGCTAAACCCCTTTGGGAGCAGGTTTTAGCGCAAGACCGCAACTCTATAATTGCTTATAGAGGTATTGCAAAGGCCGCTGTGCTTAACGGTGAATATTCAGCCGCTATGGATTATGCATTGATGGGATATGACCGCAATACATATAGTCAGGCATTCGAATATGTAAGAACAGCCTTTATGGAGAAGCACTTTACATTTATATTTATTGGCGCAATCGTTTTGGTTGTAGCAATTATCGTGCTTCTGAAACTCAAGAAAAAGCACAATGTAGTGCTTATTAAAAATCACAAGGTAAAAATTGCACTTGGTACACTTTTACACCCCGCCGATACTTTCTATGAGATTAAGCGTAACAAGGGCGGCTCGGTGTTAATAGCAACCGTGATACTCGCCTTGTGGTATGCATTTAAGATTATCGGCTATTCCTCAAGTTTTGTGTTTAACTCTACAAACATTGAGGATGCAAACGCTTGGTATTCGCTCGCTCAAACCTTTGGCCTTGTTCTCTTGTTCACATTAGCTCATTGGTTGGTAGCCGTTCTTTTTGAGGGTAAGGCCAAGCTTGTGGATATTTATGTTGTGACCTGTTACGCAATGATACCGATGGTTATTCAGGCGGCAGGCTATGATATCCTCTCAAACGTTCTTACTTTGGGCGAGGCAAGCTTTATTAGTATGCTTAACTATGTTTGCATTATTTACGCCGCAATCTTGTTGATTATGGGACTTATAAATGTTCAGGAATTCACATTCGGGAAATTCTTATTTACAATTATTGTTACCTTGATTGCAATGATTCTTGTAATATTTATCATCTTCCTTGTTGGTATTCTTGTTCAACAATCGGGCGACTTCATAAGAACATTGTTCCTTGAAGCCTTCTATAGATAACTGCACGAAAGGAGTAAAACGATGAAAAATATATTTATAAAAATAGTTTGTTTGCTTGTTTGTGCGGTTATGGTGATTTCTCTTGTGGGTTGCAAAAAGGAAGAGGCAACACCGATAATAGACCTGTTGCCAACAGGCAAGTTGTCGGACGGCACAGCAATTGAAAATGATAACTTTTCACTTACCTGGAACGACGAAATAAAGGGTCTTGTTTTAACCGACAAAACAAACTCTGCGGTTTGGTCCTCTACCCCTGCTTCTTATATCGAAAACACCGAAAAATCGGCAAGAGTAAACAATTATCTAATGTCACAAATCATTGTAACCTACTTCGATAACCGTGAGGGTATGATGGAAGAGGCAGTTGCCAGAGGTTACACCGATTCTATAAGAAAATCGGATTTTGCCGTACAAAAGGACGGTCAATCAATCACAGTAAGTCATTATTTCGAGGATATTGATGCGATAGTTCCCGTTACATATACTCTTAATAATGACCGCATAAGCGTTTCAATCGACGCAAATGCAATCATTGAGGGCAACAGCCCGATTTACAAAATTTCGGTAGCACCTTATTTCTGTTCGGTAGCAACAGGTACACCTGACTCTTATCTATTCTTCCCCTCGGGCACAGGTGCTGTTATCGATACTTCGAACCCAGACACTATTTCGGGTAGCTATTCAGCCGAAATCTACGGAACAGAGGGTGCGCGCTCTGTTAAGGAAAAACTCACCAACGATAAGAGCGCATATCTTCCTGTTTACGGTGCAGTAATAGGAGATAAGGCTATTTGCGGCGTTATTTCAAGCGGCGCCGAAAGCGCAATGCTTACCGCAAATGTTGGAGATACAGTAACGGGTTATTCTAACATCACAACCGAGTTTTATCTACGCGGTTATGACTATAATACCGTTAAGCGTAATCAAGGCGTTGTGGAGTCAAGCATTTATGCCAGTGAGGCGGTTAAGGATACTGTTCTTACCATTGATTTCTATCCTCTTTATAATGAGGATGCCGATTATGTAGGTATGGCAAAACTTTATCAAAAGCTTCTTTACGGCAATAACGATGTTAATAAAGATGTAAACGACCAGGTTTATGCACTTAAATTCTTTGGCGGTCTTGTGGAGCAAAAACAATTCTTAGGATTTGCCTACAACAGGCTTTTCGCAGCCACAACCTTTAAGGGTGCGGCTAACATATTAAACGAGTTGTCGGTTACAGGTCAAAAGCCCAATGTTCAGTTTTATGGCTTCTCAAAGAGCGGTGCTGATATAAATAAGCAGATGGGCGGTTATGGCTTTGGTTCTGCTTTCGGTTCAAGAAAAGAGCTTTCACGGCTCGTCGAATATTGCAACCAAAGCGGCATTGATACTTTCTTTGACTTCGACCTTTTAAGTTACAAGAAGGGCAACACCTTCAAAACGGCCAAAACCGCTAACAGACAGGCTGCTTATCAGTATGCAATAGGCAAGGGCGCACAGCAAAAGACCACCGAAGATTATGATAGGTACAGACTTTTGTGCTTTGATTCGGTTAAGTCAAAGAGCAGCACCTTGTTAAAGCGAATTGATAAGTATAACCTTACAGGTATAAGCTTTGAAACCCTTTCGACTATTTGTTACTCCGATTATTCTTCGAGAGACTATTATGTAAGAAAGAACTACGGTGCTAACGCACAACAAATCATTAAAAAGTTCACCGATAGCGGTTATAAGTTTGCTGCAAACGGAGCAAACGGCTATGCAGCAGTTGTCGCTGACTGTATTTTGGAAGCTCCGCTTAACTCGACAAAGTGCGATTCGTTTGCTTACGACGTACCTTTCTATCAGTTGGTGTTTAAGGGCAAGACCGAAATTGCAGGTGAAAGCGTAAATGCCGGTGAGGAACTTTGGAAGAAGCAACTTCAGTGCTTGGAAACCGGTTCAACAATGCTTTACACACTTTGCGAAAACTATGACACAATAATGACCTTCTCGCAATACAAGGGTATTTACGGCATAGTTTATGAGGGCAACAAACAAAACATAATCGATGCTGCAGCAAAATATGGTGATTTCTATAAGTCGGTTGCAACAACAACTATAGAGGACCACCTTGTTATCAACGATGATGTTCGTGTAACAACCTTTGCAAACGGCGTTAAGATTTATGTGAACTATTCAAATTCAGCTTTCGAGACTGCTGACGGAACAGTAGCGGCTCGTGATTGCTTGATTGTTAAGTAGGGGGTGAACAGTATGAAAGTTAAAAAGCATAGAGGCGTAGAACAACTTCAAAGCCGTACAGGTAGATTGTTTGTGCTTCCGTGGGAGATAGGCCTTGTACTGTTCTTCTTCGTTCCGCTTATAAAATCAATTTATTATTCTTTTTGCGATGTTGGTATTACAAATACCGGTATCAAAACAACTTGGGTTGGTCTTAAATGGTATGATTTTATTATAAATCAACATCCGGACTACCTTGAAAGCATACGAGATATGCTTTCGGCATTTGCGGTTCAGTTGCCTATTATATTGGCGCTAAGCTTGATTCTTGCTATGGTGCTTAATCAAAAGTTCCGTGGCCGTATGTTCGCAAGAGCCATATTCTTCCTCCCTGTTATTATTGCAACAGGTGTTATTATGAATCTTATGACAGGTGAACATATTCAGGTAAGTCTGGTGGCTTCAAGCGGCTCGCAGGGCAACTACGGTACTATGATTGATTTTGATGCAATCCTCGGCAACCTCGGTTTGCCCGAAGAAATCACATCACTTATAGCAAGCTATATCAGTGATGTCTTCAACCTCTTGTGGAGTTGCGGTATTCAAATAGTTCTCTTTATTGCAGGGCTTCAGTCAATACCTGACCAACTTTATGAGGTTTCAAAGGTTGAGGGTGCTTCTAAATGGGAAGAGTTTTGGTATATCACTATTCCGATGCTCGGACCGACAATTTTGCTTGTAATGGTTTATACAATGATAGACCTTTTCACACAAAATCAGTTCGTTATAGCAACCGCATTCGATTTGATGAGTAACCAAGCAATTTATGACCAAAGTTCAGCGATGGTTTGGTTCTATTTTGTGGTAGTAGGTGCAGTTATGGCGCTTGTAATTGGTGTTTATAACTTCTTCTGCTTACGCCGTTGGAATTAGGGGGTGCGGACAATGAATATTAAAGTTTCAAAAATCAACACCCGCAAACTCGGCGAGGCTACCACAGGGATAGTGGTTTCGATAGTTCGTTGGATATTCCTTTTGTCCATCAGCTATATTCTTCTTTACCCCTTGATTTATATGATTTCACAGGGCTTCCGTGCAACTGCTGACTTTACTGACCCAACAGTTATTTGGGTGCCGAAATCATTCTCGCTTATAAGCTTCAAAAACGCTTGGAAAGCACTTGAATATCCGAAGAGTCTTCTTAACACGGTAATAATCGAAATTGTTAGCGCCTTAATTGAGGTTGTTATGTGTTCGATTACGGCTTATGGTCTTGCAAGATTCAAGTTCAAGGAGCGCGGTATTCTTACATTTATTCTTATTGTAACTATCCTTGTTCCCACACAGCTTATAATGATTCCGCTTATGACAAGTATGAGATATTTGGATGTTTTTGGTTTGCTCGGATTATTTGGTGAACTTATTGGTACCGATATTCGTCCTAACCTATTGAACACTCCCTTTGCCTTCTACTTGCCGAGCGTTTTGGCAGTTGGCCTTAAGGCAGGTCTCTTTACATATATGTATGTTCAGTTCTTTAAGAGCTTGCCCAAAGAACTTGAAGAGGCTTCGGCTATCGACGGCGCAGGTCCCCTTAAAACCTTCGTTCGAGTAGTTGTTCCCTCATCAGGCAACATATTCTTAACAGTTACAATATTCAGTATAATTTGGCACTGGAACGATATTTTCTTGGCAAAAATGTTCCTTTCAAAAGATTTCCCCTTGTCAGTTGCCCTTTCCCGTATCGTTACAACCCTTCAGTCGATGGGATATAATGCATACGGTAAGCCGATTGTCGGCGCCATTATGGCGGGTTGTTTGTTGGTTATCTTGCCCGTGCTTATTATGTACTGTGTGCTTCAAAAGAAATTCATTAAGAGTATTGATAGCGTAGGTATTGTAGGTTAAACAAAACAAAAACACACCGAGGAAACTCGGTGTGTTTTTTGCTTACTATTAAAGTGAATTTTTCATAGCGTTAAGGCGGTCAATACAATCGATGCAAACAAGCTGACCGTCCATACGGAAAAGCTCATCAGGCGAGCCGCAAAAAATACAGGTTGGCTGATATTTTCTAAGAATTAATTTGTTACCCTCGGTGAAAATTTCAAAGCTATCAACATCGTTTTCTATGCCTAACTGTTGGCGCATTTCTTTCGGGATAACTATACGCCCGTTTTTATCTACCTGACGCACAATACCAAATGGTTGCATATAAAACCCTCTTTTCTTAATTTGTGAGATTATTCTACCACTTTTGACAAAAAATGTCAAGATTTCCAACAAGTTACTTTTGACAAAAAAATAACAGAAAATCCGAAAATACTGTTAAAAGTATTGAAAAAACAGTTGATTTATGATAAACTAATTCTAAATATGAATTAACAAAAGGATACTTTTATGAGAAGAATTTTTGCTTCGTTTTTGTGCATAACAATCTTGCTTTTGCTTTGTTCTTGCGGTGAAAGTGGCGTTGGCGCAGAAACTGTTGACCGCACTAATCCATCAATCTATACAATAGATGTTGTAGGCGCTATGCAGGCGGGCAAATCGTTAGGGCTTCTTGAAGAAAGAAAGGAACCCGAAGAGGTCGCAAAGGCTGCCGAGGAACTTCTTAAAAAGATTGAGGAAACCCCTGATACAGTACAGGCAAAAGAGGACTCGAAGACCTATTATGTTGCAAATGATGGCGATGATAATAATGATGGTTTATCACCCGAAAAGCCTCTAAAAACAATACATGCCGCCACCATTAAAACCAAAAGCGGCGATGCGGTGCTTCTAAAGAGAGGCAACTTTTGGCGTGAGTGTATAACAGGGCGTGATGGAGTTTCAATCGGAGCTTACGGCGAGGGCAATAAGCCCACAATTTATGGTTCGGTAGATGGTATGGAACTTGATTGGGTGGCCGATGGCGAGAACATTTGGAGAGCCGAGGTTAAGGATACAACTGATGTCGGCCTCATAGTGTTTGACCACGGAAAAGCCTTTGCAAGCCTCAAGGCTGATAAAGAAAAACTAATTCAAGAATATAATTTTTGCTATGAGCAAAGAGAAAAAGCGGTTTATTTGTATTTGTCGGAGGGTAGCCCTAAAGAACTCTTCAATTCAATCGAGATTTGTGGCGATACAAGAATATTAACCACCGCAAGCGATGCTCTTTATCAAAATCTCCGCCTTATGTACACGGGCGGCTTTGCGGTTAGCGTGTATAAGGTGAAAAATGTAAATATACAGGGCTGTATAATGGGTTATATCGGTGGCTCTGTTATGTCGGGCACAACTCGTTATGGTAACGGTGTTGAATTGCAGGGCGAGGGCGACGGTTTTTATATAGACAGTTGCCATATTTATCAATGCTACGATGCGGGTGTCACTTTCCAATGGACAGGGGCAGGCGGCGCCACTCGAGATGTAACCGAGCAAAATATAGCCTTTACAAATAACCTTGTTGAATATTGTGTTTATAATTTTGAGTATTTCTTGCATAATTCCACGGGTATGCTTAAAAACATAGAGATTAGCAATAATATTATGCGGTATGCAGGCTATGGTTGGGGAACGTTGTCAAGGTCTAATAAGCAGCATTGTTCAGCAGTCAAGGGCGGCGTAAGTCTTGCAACGGTGGAGAATTTTGTAATAAAAAACAATGTTTTCTCTCACGGATATCCAAATTTGATTTCAATAAACGCCGAAACGGCGGATAGAATGCCTGTTTTATCGGGCAATACATATATCGTAAACCAAAAGAGAAACCTGTTTGTCAACAATGAAAAAGAATACGAGGGGGATGCCGTAAAGGGCAAGTCCGCCGCAGAAATTTTTGGTGACACAACAGGTAAGATAATACTCTATTAAGGGAGAAAAATGATGAAAAACATTAAAAAAACAATTTCGTTATTCTTGGCGTTGGTTTTGGCAGTTGCCCTATGTGCTTGTAATGCATCGGGCGATAAGGGGGCTACAAACAGCGCAAAGTTCGACCCCACCGACCCATCTATCTATACAATAGATGTTGTAGGCGCTATGCAGGCGGGCAAGTCGTTAGGGCTTCTTGAAGAGAGGAAAGAGCCCGAGGAGGTTAAAAAAGCCGCCGATGATTTGCTTAAAGAAATCGAGGAGTTTCCGGATACTGTAAAGGCTAAAGAAGGCTCGAAAACATATTATGTTGCAAACGATGGTGACGACAATAACGATGGTTTATCTCCCGAAAAGCCTCTAAAAACAATACACGCCGCTTCTATTAAAACCAAAAGCGGCGATGCTGTGCTTCTAAAGAGAGGCGATTTTTGGCGTGAAGCAATAAGTGGCCGAGATGGTGTTTCTTATGGTGCTTACGGCAAGGGTAATAAACCCACCCTTTACGGCTCAATTGATGGTCTTTCTCTCGAGTGGGAGCAGGACGAAGAAAACGAAAACATTTGGAAGGTGGATGTTGGCACCTCTTCGGATATAGGCTTAATGATTTTTGACCATGGAAAAGCCTTCGGTAACAAGAAAAATAAATTATCCGAGGTTATACAAAACTATAACTTCTATTTTGAAAAGCGTGGTACCACAGTTTATTTGTACTATGATAAGGGCAATCCCACCGAAGATTTTTATTCTATAGAAATAGGTCCCGATGTGTGTATTGTAACTCCGGGCGGCAACTCAACTATACAAAACCTTCGCTTAATGTACACCGGCGGATTTGGTGTAAGTTACGGTTACAAAGATGAAGTTATGTTGCAGGGTCTTGTAATAGGATATATCGGCGGTTCATATATGAGCGGCACAGTTCGTTATGGTAACGGTGTTCAGTTATGGGCAAGTTGCGATGGACATTATATTGACCATTGCCATGTATATCAGTGTTATGATGCGGGTATCACCCCTCAGTTCCTTAAGGATAGCGGAACAGCCGATGTTACCGAGAAAAACATAAAATATACTAACAACCTGCTTGAATATTCGGTTTATAACATCGAATATTTCTTACACAACACAACCGGCGAGTTTTCGGATGTTGAGTTTAGCAATAATATTCTTCGTTATGCGGGTTATGGATGGGGCACTCTTTCGCGCCCGAACAAAACCACACCGGCAAACATTCAAGGCGGAAATTCTTGCAAATCAGAAAACTTTGTAATTAAGGATAATATCTTTGTTCACGGATATCCTCGTCTTATAAGAATTGAAAACACAAATGGAAGTGCGATGCCTGTGTTTAGCGGCAACACATACATAGTTAATAAAACTCGCAATCTTTTTGTAACAAGCGAGGGCACTATAGCGGCAAAGAATAGTGTTGGAAAAACTGCTGAAGAAATTTTCGGCGATAAAACAGGTACACTTATAATTTATTAAAGGAGAACCTTATGAAGAACATCAAAAAAATCACCGCATTGGTTTTGTGCTTATGTTTAGCGGCAAGTCTTTCTGCTTGTAAAGGTGGCGGCAACAATCCAGAGGGTATGAGTTTTGACCCTACCGACCCATCCATCTATACAATAGATATTGTCACAGCGATGGGTGAGGGCAAGTCGCTTAACCTTAATGAAGAGCGAAAAGAGCCTGCCGAGGTTAAAAAGGCCGCAGACGATTTGCTTAAACAAATCGAAGAATATCCTGATGACCTGCAACCCAAAGAGGGCGGAAAATTCATTTATGTTTCTAATGACGGCAACGACGACAAAGACGGTTTGAGCCCTGAAACAGCAGTAGCGACAATCCAAAAGGGCGTTTCTTTGGCAAAAGCGGGTGACGTTGTTGTGCTTAACCGCGGAGATTTTTGGCGCGAGCATCCCGTTCTTAAAGCGGGAGTTTCTTTGGGAGCATACGGCAAGGGTAACAAACCCACTATCTACGGCTCAATGGACGGCACAAAATTAGAATGGGTTAAGGAAGAGGATGAAAATATCTGGTCGGTTGATGTTTGCACCTCGGCCGATGTCGGAAATATAGTTTTTGACCACGGAAAAGCTTTTGCAAACAAGAAAAACAAAATGGAAGAAGTTATTCGCGACCTTAACTTCTACTATAAACCGCGCGGCACAACGGTTTATCTCTATTCCGAGAAAGACCCGAGAGAGCGTTTTGAAACCATTGAAATTTGTTATTACGGAAGTATAATAACACAGGAAACCGATTCCACGGTACAAAATCTTAGAATTATGTACACAGGAAGTCACGGCATCACTATCCCGAGCAAAACAAAAAACACATATATAAAGGGTTGTGTTATCGGTTATATCGGCGGCTCGTATATGAGCGGTCTTGTTCGTTACGGTAACGGAATTCAAATTTGGGGCGATTGCGACGGTCACTATATCGAGTATTGCCATGTATATCAGTGTTATGATGCGGGTATAACACCACAGTTTCTTAAGGATAACGGTGTAGCAGATATTACCGAGAAAAATATTAAATACAGCAACAATCTTCTTGAATATTCGGTTTATAACATTGAGTATTTCTTACACAATACAACAGGCGAATTTTCAAATGTTGAGTTTAGCAAGAATATTGTTCGTTACGGTGGCTACGGTTGGGGAACTCTTTCCCGTTCGGGCAAAAACAACGGCACAAATATTCAGGGTGGTAACTCTTGTAAGAGTGAAAACTTTGTAATTAAGGATAATATTTTTGTCCACGGCGCACCGAAACTTTTAAGAGTTAACAATACAAAAGGAAGCGCTATGCCTATATTTAGCGGAAACACATATATAATCAACAAAAACCGTGATTTGTATGTAACTCAAGACGGCACAATTTCCGCAAAGGATTCTGAGGGCAAAACGGCTGCCGATATTTTTGGCGATGCAACAGGAAAGCTTATAATTTATTAACGGTGAACTTTATGAAAAACATTAAAAAGATTATAGCGGTGCTTTTGTGCTTGCTTTTAACCTTTTCGCTTGTGGCCTGTAAGGGTGACACGGCGGGCGGCAGTGAGGCTACTGAAGGCGGGGAGCCTGAAACCTCCTCTAATGTTACTTCCTCGACAGAAAGCAGCAAGGGCGGTATTTTGGGTAACATCTTCGGCGGTGGTACAGGTGGTAACGGAAAGGATAAAAACAAAACCCCTAAAACCTATGATTATACCGACCCCTCTATATACACCATAGATGTTATCGGTGCGATGGGGGAAGGCGCATCACTTGGAATGCTTGAAGCACGCAAGGAGCCTGCCGAGGTAAAGGCGGCCGCAGACAAGTTGCTTAAGGAGATTGAAAATTACCCCGATACAGTAGAGCCGGCCGCGGGCGGCAAGAAAATATATGTATCAAATAGCGGCAAGGATAGCAATGACGGTCTATCCCCCGAAACACCCGTTGCAACTCTTAGTAAAGCGGGTTCGATTTCAAAAAAAGGCGACGCTATTTATCTTAAGCGCGGAAACTTTTGGCGAGAGCGCATCACTCTAAAGGCGGGCGTGTCATTGGGCGCATACGGTAGCGGCAATAAGCCTACTCTTTACGGCTCAATTGACGGTATGAAACTTGAGTGGAAGCAAGATTCTGGCAACTCTAATCTTTGGTATGTCGATGTGAATACTGCTCAAGACATAGGAAATATAGTTTTTGACCACGGTAAAGCCTTTGCAAACAAGAAAAATTCAAAAGAAGAGGTTGTCCGTGATTTGAATTTCTATTATCAACCACGAGGCACAACGGTTTATCTTTACAGCAAGGAGAATCCAACCCAACGATTTGATTCTATTGAGATTTGCAAATACGATAATCTTATCCAACAGGGAAGCAATTCAACTGTTCAAAACCTTCGCCTTATGTACACAGGCACAATGGGACTTGACCTTGTAAGCACAGTAAACACCATGACCCAAGGTTTAGTTATCGGTTATGTAGGCGGTTGCTATCAAAAGGGTAACGGCACAACAAGGCTTGGCAACGGTATTCAACTTTGGGGCAGTTGCGATGGCCACTATATCGACCACTGCCATGTTTATCAATGCTACGATGCGGGCGTTTCACCCCAGTGGCGTAAGGACGATGGTACAGGCACCGTGAGTGAGATTAACATTAAATACACCAACAATCTTTTAGAGTACAGTGTATATAACTTTGAATATTTCTTGCGTAATACAACAGGTGAGTTTTCCAATGTTGAGATAAGCAATAACATTATGCGCTACGGCGGTTATGGTTGGGGAACACTTTCTCGCCCCGAAAAGAGTGCGGGCACTAATATTCAGGGCGGCAATTCCTGTAAGAGTGAAAACTTTGTTATCAAGGATAACATTTTTGTACACGGTATGCCAAAACTTATTAGGATAAAAAACACAAACGATAGTCCGATGCCGGAATTTATCGGCAACACATATATCGTTAATCAAAACCGTGATTTGTATCACACATACACAAAGGTTTTTGCGGCAAAAGATTATGTCGGAAAAACTGCGGCCGAAGTCTTTGGTGACAGTACAGGCAAACTCATAGTGTATTAAACAAGAAGTCCGTTTTGGCTTTACCGAAACGGACTTCTTTTTGCACTATTTTGACATTTTTGAATTATGTGTTGAAAAACAAAAAGTTTTTTGATATGATAGGCTTGCAAAGGGGGGTTGTGTTTTCGATAAAACAACAAAAACACAAATTCTCACAACAAAATTCTATTTTTATGCTTAAAAGTATCTATTATAATAAAACAAAACAATCAAAGGAGAAAAGGTATGTTGAGTGCAATTAAAAGAGTTGTGGCCGTTTGCTTGTGCGCAGTGTTAGCCTTGTCGCTTTGCGCATGCGGCGGGAATGGCGGTGCCGTTAAAAACGAAATTGACCTTACCGACCCTTCAATCTATACGATTGACTGTGTAACCGCTATGGGTGAGGGTAAAGCGTTGGGGCTTCTTGAAGAGAGAAAAGAGCCTGAAGAGGTAACAAAGGCTGCCGATGAGTTACTCAAAAGAATAGAGGCAAATCCGGATACGGTAAAGGCCAAAGAAGGCTCGAAAACATACTATGTTTCAAACGATGGCGATGATAATAACGATGGCTTAAGTCCCGAAAAGCCAATGAAAACAATTCTTGCTGCAAATGCCAAAACCAAAAGCGGTGATGCGGTGCTTCTAAAGAGGGGTAATTTCTGGCGTGAGCAAATTGTTGGCAAAGAGGGCGTTGCTTACGGAGCATACGGCGAAGGCAACAATCCCACCATTTACACATCAATTGATGGTTTGGCGGTAGAGTGGCAAAGGGATGAAGAAAACGAGCATTTATGGGTTGCCGATATAGGCACAACCTTGGATGTCGGTCATATTGTTTTTAACCACGGCAAAATTGTGGGCAATCGCAAAACATCAAAGGATGGCTTAATAAAACCATATAACTTCTTCCTTGAAAAACGAGGAACAAAGTTATATGTGTATTATGATGGAGATATCACAAAAGATTTTTATTCGATTGAAATCGGTATATACAAAAACATAATTATAGCGGCCGAAAACGGCACTTATCAAAACCTGCGCCTTATGTATTCGGGAAGTTTTGCGATACATGTCGGTAGTGGCGAAGATAATGTTAATATTCAAGGTTGTATTATGGGATACATTGGCGGCGGCGGAAAGGGCACCGATGTTCGCCTTGGCAACGGCGTTGAACTTTGGGGCAGCGTAAACGGCCTTTGCATTGATTTGTGTCATGTATATCAAGTTTACGACGCAGGCCTTACATTCCAATGGAAAACCGATACAACGGGCGATATAACCGAAGAAAACATCGCCTTCACAAACAATCTTTTGGAATACAATGTTTATAACTTTGAGTATTTCCTCAGCAACTCAACGGGGAACCTCAAAAACATTGAGATAAGCGGTAATGTTATGCGTAATGCGGGCTATGGTTGGGGCACCCTTTCCCGACCTGACAAAACAACCCCTGCAAGCATAAAGGCGGGCGGCGTGACAACCCCGGTTATAAACTTTGTTATAAAGGATAATATTATAAGCCACGGTTTCCCGTCGCTTGTAAACATACACAGTTCTACACCCGGAACAATCCCGCAATTTATCGGCAACACCTATGTGATTAACAAAACGAGAAACATTTATAAGGTTGGCAAGAGTGAGTTTAAGGCGGCCGACAATCTTGATAAAACAGCCAAGGATATCTTTGGTGACCAAACAGGAAAACTTATAATTTATTAAAATTAAAACCCCTCGAAAGAGGGGTTTTGTTTATGGCACAATGTGTTTTAATAGGGGTATCTTTTTAAGCAAGAAAATTATTGCGGCACAAATCAGGTAAATCAGGAAAGGCACCGCTAATCGCCAAATAAAAGTTGAGGGGTCAATAAACCGTTGCAACAAAATCAGTATGGCTTGGTGGATAAGATAGACTCCAAAGCTAAGACCCGATAGTGTCTTAATAATCCGTATAAATTTATCGTTTTTTGAGAGTCGGTCTATCAGTTTTGAGTGCTTAAACAAAAGGAAAACACCTGCCGCCAAGAAAACGGTGTGATATTGGAGATAGTCAAAGAAAAGGCGGTTAAGGGTGCCGTCTCTTTGGGAAAGAAGCAGGGTTGCAAAGTAGCGAAGCAACAAGGAAAAAACGGCCAACACATAAATTGCGATACGCCTACCCTTAGAAACCTCGGCGGTTGCCAACAAATAACCTAAAATGGCATATATTAGGTATCCGCTCGACATAATCGGAGCCAAAGCGTAATTCCAGGCAAGACCCAAATAGGTGAAAAGCGAAGGCAAAAGCGAAATAAGGCAAAAACTTATGCCAAACATATACCATAAAATGCGGCGGTTATCCTTAAGCAAGGATAAAATCGGCATTGCCAGGTAGATTGCAAGCAATGGAATAAAAAACCAAAAGGTTGACAAAATTCCTGTATTAAAGCAACGGCTGAAAAAATCGCGAAGTCCTGTTTTGAATGGGTTTACCCTGAATAAAACAGCATAAAACAAAGTCCAAACTATAAAAGGAATTATGATTTTAACAAGTCTCTTTTTGAAGAAAAGAGCGGTGGAATATCTTTGCCTATAATTCATAAGATTTGCACCCGAAAGCATAAAGAAAACAGGCACCGCCCAATAGCAAACCACCTCAACCCCTAACGCTTGCTTCCAGGCCAATGTGTCCGAAAAGGTGTGGACTGCGCCGTTGGCATGCAAAAAGACAACCGAAAGTGCGGCAAAAATATTCAAAAGGTCAAAATAAACTACTCGTTTTTGTGACATCTCCTCAAGCCCCCCTATTAAGAAATATTATCACGAAGATAGTCTTTTGTCAAATTGCTGTTTCTTTGAAAAAAGCAACAAAAACCGAAAAAACAGATTGTGTAAACCCTGTTTTTTTGTTACAATAAAGAAAAAATATGTTGGAGAAAGATATGCTCAAGAAAGTTTTGTCAATTATAATTTCGGCTTTGCTTGTTTTCTCGCTTTGCGGATGTGATTTGCTTAATAGCTTAACATCGCAAAATATTCCCGAGGGTATGAACATTGACCCCACCGACCCCGAGGTATATACCCTTGATGTTGTAGGTGCGATGGGTGAAGGCAAATCACTCGGTATGTTGGAAGAGAGAAAAGAACCCGAGGAGATTACCAAAGCGGCTAATGATTTGCTTAACAAAATATTGGGAAACGAGGACACTCTAAAACCTGCCGATAACGGAAAATATATTTATGTTTCCAATGATGGTGATGATGCAAACGATGGTCTTACCCCCGAAACCGCCGTTGCAAATATATTAAAGGCTAATAGCCTTGCAAAAAGCGGCGATGTAATTCTTCTTAACAGAGGTGACTTTTGGCGCACCACTATCGAGGGTAAAGAAGGCGTTTCCTATGGCGCTTATGGAAAGGGCAACAAGCCTACCATTTACGGCTCAATTGATGGCAAAAAACTAGAGTGGGTAGAAAGCGAAGACGAAGAAAACGTTTGGGTAGTTGATGTTGGCGTTTCCTCGGATATAGGTCTTGTTGTTTTCGATAACGGTAAAGCCTTTGGTAATCGCAAATCAAAGGAGGCTGAGGTTAACAAAAACTTCAACTTTTATTATAAGAAGCGCGGCACCGAACTCTATTTTTATTATGATGGCGGCAATCCGAGTGAGGTTTTTGAGAACATAGAAATTTGCCCCTATAACACCATTTTGGCGGTTAAGAGCAATTCTACCGTTCAAAACCTAAGATTGATGTACACAGGCGGTTACGGAATTTGGGCTTACGGCGGAATTACCAACACCAAAATTCAGGGTTGCGTGCTCGGCTATATGGGTGGCGGTTGCAAGCCCGATGGCGGCACAACTCGTTTTGGCAACGGAATAGAACTTTGGGGTAGAGGAAACGGCTTTTATGTTGACCTTTGCCACATTTATCAAATTTATGATGCGGGCATCACATTCCAATGGAACAACCAAGAGGGAACAGGTGATGTTTCCCAAGAAAATATTGCCTTTACAAATAACCTTTTAGAGTATAGCGTGTATAATTTCGAATATTTCTTGCGCAACACAATAGGCGCGCTTCGAAACATAGAAATCAGCAATAATATAATGCGCTATGCAGGCTACGGTTGGGGAAGACTTTCCCGCCCCGATAAAAACTCTCCCGCAAACATTAAGGGTGGCGCAACATCAACAGTCGAAAACTATGTTATTAAAAATAACATTTTTGCCCATGGCAATCCAAGTCTCATTGGCATTACAAACGGCAGCAAGGCCAATGACGCAACCTTTAGCGGCAACACCTATGTTGTAAACCAGTCGAATGCTCTTTACACTATTAAATATGGTGGCAACGAAACCGTATTTAAGGCAAGCAGCAGCACAGGTAAAACCGCCGAAGAGGTTTTTGGCGATAAAACGGGCAAAATCATAATTTATTAAAATTTTAAGGAACGGCAAAAGCCGTTCCTTTTTTTATGCGCCGATAGTGGCGACCACCCCGCAAAAATTGTGGCTCGGAAAAAGCGCACAACTATATATTGTGTTTGACACAAAAAGGGGACAAAAAGTGTCAAAAAATTGTAAAAATGGCATAAAAAAACATTGCAAAAAAATAGACTTTATGTTATCATTATGGTGTGTATTTATCTACATTTTGCGAGGAGGTAGATTTTATGAAATCTGTTGTAAAACACATTTCCAAAAAGGTATTGTCTGCAATACTTGCCTTGGCAGTTATCATCACATCAATAACTGCTACAATTGCAGTTTTTGCTGACGGTGGCGAACAAGCACCCTATAAGGTGTCCTTTAGTTCACCAGTTATACCTATGTCCTTTGGCAGTCGTCTTGATTTTGACGATATCGAGGTTCAAATCACTGATGGAGGAAGCTATTTAAGCGGTTCGGCCGACACTCTTGAATGGTCAGTTGAAACTTCAAGCGTTGCAGCGCCGTATCTTGATGCTGCCAACAAGGCCTTTTATGCTTTGGCAGTTGGCGAGCAAAAAATCACCGCAACATTTGATGACGGTAGCGCCACTCCAACAACAAAAGATTTTTACATAGTGGTAAACGAGAAGGATGATTATAACTTCTCATCAACAAACGGTGACCTTAGCGGAATTGATGCTGCTGAGGACCTTCCGAAGACCACATTTGTATATACTGCTGCCTTTAACTCACCCGCAATCCCGATGTTTATCAATACAACGATAGACCTTGGCGAAGTTGCTGTTCAGCTCACAAATGGTGGCAGATACTATAGAGGTACCGAACTTAATTGGGCTCTCCATGAAGATTCGGCAAACAAAACAATTGTTGTTAATAATTCGGCAAAAACAGTTTCATCCCTCTTAACAGGTCTTTTTGAATTAAAGGCTACTTTTGGCGAGGGCGCTTCGGCTGTTTCCAAGAAGTTTTATGTTATTGTTAATAACGAAAACGATTATGAGTTTAAGCTTGTTGACCAAGATTTCTCAACCAATGCATCGTTTAATGACGGCAACTGGATGTGTGCATTGGCAGACGGTACGGTTACAAGCTCTTCAACAGGTTGGATTTGGGCAAATCCTGATGGATACAATCAGTATAAAGTAGCAAGTCCTTCATCAAGCAATGTTGCTACAAAGAGCGGTTATCTCCAAATCTATATGGGATATGGCCCAGTCTTTGTTTACTACAAGGCACCTGTTCTTTCGGATTTTATCGATTACACCTTTACTGCAAATCTCGGTGCAGGCGCTGAGTATGGCAACACAAACCTTTCTCGTGGCTTCATATTGAGAACAGACGTTAACTTTGATGCGCCCGCTTATGTAAGCGGCAGCTCTACTAATGAAAACATATTTACATTCTCTGACCGTACAGGCGGTGGCTTGTATTTTGCTCACCATCCCATTGGCGGTGTATCGCTTGGTGCTTACGGAAAATCAAGAATGATTGGAAGCGGTTGGAACTACGGTGTTGACCGTGGCTCTCTCCACTCCCTTACCGGAGATGATTTCGCATCTCTCAAGACAGCGACAGATAACAAATATTTGTTCAACCAGGCTTCAACAAATGATAAATCCGTTTCGAAGAAGATAGAGGTTGTGCTTAACGGTGCCGATATCAAGTACACTCTCGATGATAATGTACTTCTCGACACAACAACCGACATTTATTCATTTGACCCGAGTTCAGCGGATGCACTTACTGCATTTACAGATTACCATACAAAGTTTGCAACCGACGGTAGAGTCGAAGCCGGCGGTGCAATTGGCTTCTTTGCAGGTCATGCCAATATGCGTATTTACTCCTTCAGCGTTAAGCTGAACGGTGTTGATGGCGCTGAAGATATGCCCGCTTCTGCACCCACTGCCGAAACATATATTGTAGATGCTAAAAAGCGTGTTATTCCTATGACTGCAGGTCAAAAGATTGATATGAACAACTTCCTTGTTGAAGCTGGTTCTGTAGCTGTAGGCTCAGGCGTTACTTGGGATACAACAGGTATTAACAGTGCTGACCTTAAGATTGAAAATGATACAATCTATGCTTATAAGCGCGGTGTTTATAAGGTAACTGTTATAAACGGCGCAAGCACATTAAATGTATATATTGTAGTTAAGGCTCCTAATGAGACCGAGTATGTTCTCTTTGAGGAAGATTACCGTGATACAACAAACGATGATTTAACAAAGTGGACAACAGCCTTTGTTACAAATACTGGTAGGGTTATTTATCGCCTCCCCGGTGCCGATAACACAAACACACCGAACCTTGTGGCAAATTATCCCACAACTGACAACCCCGCATATTATTTCCGTGATGACGGAATAAGCACTGCGGAAAGATTTACTACAGTTCCAAGCGGATTTGTTCCTTATGATACAAACTCTATTTATAAATATGTTGATGTTGCAAATTCGGCAAACATTACTGTAAGAGGTTCAGACGGAACAAATGTTGTCGGCTCGCAACACTATATCGTTACAGTTCTTGATAATGATATTCTTGAAGATTTACAAAACTATAAGATTACAACAACTCTTCGTTTCCGCACAGGTACAAACAGCCGTATAGGCGTTGTTGGCCGTGTTACAAGCGATGGTTCGGCTCTTGATTTAACATCGGGTCACGACACACTTTCAACATTGCTTGTTACGGGTGCAAACTATGTAAGCACAGCAAATCAGGGTGTTGTAACACCTAACGGCACAGCTACATCTGCTTTGCTTAATCCTTCGGCTTCAACCGCATTCACGGTAGTTGCAGGAAACAGCGTTAACACCTATGCAGGTCTTTTGGGTACCGCCGTTTCAGGATCGGGCCGATATAACTTTACAACTGCTACCTATGAGATGGATTTCTTGGGTGATAAGCTTACCTTCTCTTCACCAGAGCTTCCTGAACTCACCTATGATGGCGCACCCAGCAATAAGGTGACAGTTTCATCACCTGAGAACAAGGGCACGGTTGGTATTATTGTAGCGCCTAATAACCGTGACGTTATCCGTGCGGCTAAGGATTGCCAAATGGCAATTAACACAATTCTTGATTATAAGGTAACTCTTAACGATGCTGTTAAGCCAGAGCTTTTGGGCGCAGTTGATATCGCAGGCGCCAATGCTGAGGATTATGTTGCTGAAGACGAGGATTATCAAGAAATCTCTTCAAGCTATAACGTAACCTACACTGCAAGTGGTGCAGTTAGCGATGTTACTCCTTCTGCAGCAAGCAGTAAGCTCTCAGCTAAGATTGTTTTTGCTGACAAGGTGGGAGAAACAACCATCACTTCTATTCCGTGGTTCTTTATGCGCTCACACGCAACGAGCCGACCCAATCCGCAGGTAGTTGCATTTGCAAGGGTTGTTTCACAATTTGTATTGCCTGCAAACACAACATCAATTGGTGACTCGGGCTTCTATCAAACAACCTTCTTAGAGAAGATTGTTCTTCCCGATACACTTGAAAGTATGGGCGAAGCGGTATTTAACGAGTCGGGTATTACCAAGATTGTTGTTCCGCATAGCATAACCTCTTTGAGAAAGAGTGCTTTCCGTAACTGTTGGTCACTTAACGAAGTTGAAATCGGTCGCGGCGTAACAACCATTATCACCGAAACCTTTAGCGCTGACCGCAGGCTTGCGGAGATTACATTACCGCTTAATGTTTCTAACATCGAAACAAAAGCTTTTGACGGATGTAAGTCACTTGCTAATGTTCGCATTTACAATACAGCAGCAACAATTGCTGACAACGCATTCCCTGCAAACGAATTCCTTACTATTTATGGTGGTACAGGTTCTACAGCCCAGGCTTATGCTACTGCTAAGAGTATTCGCTTCGTAGCAATTGATGCTGAAATTGCTGCCGCTATTCAGGCGGAGGAAGACCGTATTGCTGCTGAAGAGGCTGCAAAAGAACTTATCGTTAACACCGAGGATACAGGTGCTACTTATACTGTTGATACAACAGGCGGCATCTATGGTGTTTCAGGCTTCACCGCAGGTGCTGACCTTAATACAGGTAAGTACACATTCCCCAAAACCGGTGTTTATAAGGGCGACAATGTTACTCTTACGGCGGTTCTAAGCAGTGCAATTAAAAATTCCACTGATAAAAAGCGTATTCTTTACGCTGTAATTCCTGAGGGCTATACAACCATCTATAACTCTGCATTCTCGGGCTCTTCTGCTATGGTTAAACTTGATTTGCCTGAAACGCTACAAACAATTCAGGCAAGTGCGTTTAACGGCTGTTCTTCGCTAAAGGCGGTTAAGATTCCTGCCGCAGTTTATGAAATTGCGAGTGAGGCGTTCAATGGCAACAGCGCTCTTACAAGTGTTACATTTGGCGAAGATTCAGTACTCAGAACAATCGGTAAATCTGCATTTGCAGGCACAAAGATTGAAACCATCACATTGCCCATTATGGCAAGAGAAATCGGTGACAATGCATTTGCAGGCTGTACAGCGCTTACCGATGTTTATATCACAAATAAAAATGCTAAGATTGGCACAAACGCATTCGCTCCCGGCACCAAGATTCACGGTGTTGCAGGCTCAACCGCACAGGCTTATGCTGAGGCTAACGGACTTACCTTCGTGGCCGATGTAGAGGATAAGTTAAGCGCAACTATCAACTCGGTTGATGCTAATGAAAAGGTTGAGTATAAGGGTGAAGGCGCTTCATGGAAGGTTATTTCCTATGAAGGCAAGGGTCACAACTTCGTAATTAAAGAGGTTATGGACCATACCGCCGCTGATGGCACAGTTACAAAGGGTGTTGTTGTTTCGGGCATCGAAGTTAATGTTGGTAAAAACTCTAAGTCTAAACACCGCATCTATAAGCTCACAATTCCCGAAACTGTTACAACAATTGGCGACTCGGCCTTTAACGGTTGCGTTAACTTGGTTGAGGTTAATATTCCTAAATATGTTACCCTTATCGACCAGTATGCATTCGTAGGATGCGATATTAACGGCAAAGTAGAGATTGGTCCGATTTGTAAGACAATCGGCAAACGCGCCTTCTATGGTAACGCAAATATCACCGATGTTTATATCTACAGCAGCGACTGTATGATTAACAACGAGGCCTTCCCGCAGGGAATTAAGATTCACGGCTATGCAGGCTCAACTGCTGAAAAGTGGGCTAAGAGCAATAACTGTGTATTTGTTGAGATTACAGGTACACCTGAAAAAATCACAACATCTACATTTACCGATAACGGCAACTACACATTAGGCTTTGATTCGGCAACAGGTACCATCAACGGCTATTCTGTAAAGAATTCCGCTAACGGTTATTCCGATAAGATTACCATTCCTGCTACTATCGGTGGCACAAAGGTTACAACAATTGCTGATGCGTTTGGCACAAAGCCGTATTCCGCTTCGATTAAGGCGGTAATTATCCCCGAGGGCGTAACAACTCTTGGTGATAGCGCATTTGCAGGCACATCTAATATGCTTGCTGTTCAGTTGCCCAACTCGCTTACAACAATCGGCGTAAACGCCTTTAACGGTTCGGGTATCATTGGCGACATTATCATTCCCGAAAGTGTTACCACAATAGCAAGAAGTTCGTTTGCAAACTGTAAGGGACTTACCTCTGTAACCATTACCAACCCCGAAGTTACAATCGGCGCAAACGCTTTTGAGGGCGTAACACCCGGTATGACAATTAAGGGTTACACAGGCTCTACAGCTTATGAGTATTGGTCAAAGTTCTTAAAGGCTAAGAATGTTAAGTTCGAGTCTATCGGCGAGTATGTCGCTCCCGATAAGGATGATGACAGTAGCGATGCTGATAAGGATGACGACGATAAGGACACCTCTGGTACTCAACAAAATAAGGATGATGAGGATGATGGCGATTACGATACAAACACAATCGGCGGTATCAACATCCAAGACCTCACATTGATAATCATTGCAGCCTTTGGCGGCTTGTTGTTCTTGATTCTCATTTGCGGCGTTGTAATTGTTATAGTTGTTGTTAACTCAAGTGATGACGACGACGATGACGATGACGACGATGATGATGACGACGATGATGACGACGACGATGATGACGATGAGGATGAGGATGACGAAGACTAATTAGTCGTTAAATCTATTAAACAAATTAAAAAAGCACCGTAGAAAATTTCTATGGTGCTTTTTGCTTGTTAAATGGTTAATTTTAATGAAATACGAGTCGTTAAAATGCACAAAAAAAGGCAATGTTTTTAATCAAAATCACATATTGACCTTTGGCTTTCTAAATGTTAAAATGACCTTGTAGTAACAAAAAGGAGGAATCTTTTATGAGAAAACTTTTAGCGACCTTTGTTGTGGCACTTTTGCTTTTGTCGGCATGTGTTATGGCGGCTTTTCCTGCAAGCGCGGCAGATGGTATAAATTATGATGATTGGCTAATTTTTGATGGTAGTATTATTGAATATTGCGGTAGCGATACCGAGGTTGTAATACCCACCGTTGATGCCGAAGGTTTGCCAGTTACCATAATCGGTCCCAAGGCATTTTATGAGAACAAAACAATCGAAAAGGTTGTAATTCCCGAGGGCATAACCGAAATCAAAGATGAAGCCTTTATGCGTTGCACCTATCTTTGTGAGGTAACGCTTCCTTATTCGCTTTCAAAGGTGGGCCACTCCACATTTTTAAGTGCCGAAGGACTTGTTGAAATGAAAATCCCCGGAAATCTTAAAGTAATACCCAAAGATTTTATAGGCAACACCGCCATTTCGGAACTTGTTATTTCCTATGGCGTTGAGGAGATTGCCTGTGATGCTTTTGGTATGCTTCAAACCACAGAAATAATCGTTCCCGAAACAGTTTATGATATAGGCGCATGCGCATTTAATTCTTTTGGCTCAAATGTTGGAGAGCGCCTTGAGATTTATATAACAAATGACGATTGCACCCTTGGTGTAAACCATGGCGACCAATATTATTTTCCTGAAGATTGGGGTGAGCGCGGTCAGTTTGCTGAGCTTCAAACTTGGGAAAACGGCGGTTATAACAAGGTTACCAAGATGCATGTTTACGGCCTTAAGGACGGTAAAGTGAAAGCATATGTAAGCGAATTTATGAACGATGGTGCAAACAAGCCTTGGGCTCATGCCATTTTCCACGGTATCGATGCCGATGAACTTGCCGAAAAGAATCAATGGTGCAAGGACAACGCTGTTCAAAAGCCCGATGCCGATGCTACAAATAAAGATAACAAAGGTGAAAACAAGCAAGATGATAGTGACGATAAGGACACTACCACCAAAAAAGACAGCAACACAAATGCGGCAAACAGCGCGAATGATAATTCCTTGATAATAACAATTGTTATCGCGGCGGCTGCAGTTGTTATTGTGATTGTGATTGCCGTTGTGGTTATTGTTTTGGTTTTGATAAGCAAAAAATCTAAAAAGAAAAAGAAGAACAAAAAAGAGATAAAGCAAGAAGAACCAAGCCCGCAAATTGAATCGGAACAAGTAATAGAAGAAAATAGCGAACAGGAATAATTTCTAAAATCACGGGGCGCTTTTGCGCCTCGTTTTTAACAAACAAAACTATGGAGGAACGTATATGTTAAGTGCAATTAAAAAAGTAACAGCAGTGCTATTGTGTTTGGTATTCACTCTTTCGCTTGCCGCTTGCGGTGGTGGTGCAGGGGATAAGGGAAGCACAAATAGTAAAAACTTCGACCCTACCGACCCTTCAATCTACACCATAGATGTTTTAACGTCTATGCAAATGGGTGAAAATATGGGGCTGCTAAATAGGGTGGAAAATCCTGAATTAGATAAAAAGGCTGATGACCTTAAGAAAACAATCGAGGAGTTTCCCGATTCGGTTAAGGCTAAAGAGGGCTCGAAAACCTATTATGTATCCAATGATGGCGACGATAACAATGATGGTCTTTCTCCTGAAAAACCCTTTAAGACAATTCATGTTGCAAGCATGAAGAGTAAGGCGGGCGATGCTGTGCTTCTTAAGCGTGGCGATTTTTGGCGTGAGTGCATTTCGGGTCGTGATGGCGTTTCCTATGGCGCATACGGCAAGGGTAATAAGCCTACCCTTTATGGCTCGATTGACGGGCTTTCGCTCGAATGGGAAGAGGCAGGGGAAAATCTTTGGAAAACCGACCTTGGCAAGCCTGCGGATATAGGTGTAATTATCTTCAATCACGGCAAGGCTTTCGGTAACAGAAAAACCAAGAAGGAAAACCTTGTTCAAAACTACAATTTCTTCTGCGAAGAACGCAAATCTACATTATATCTCTATTATGATGGCGGCAATCCCGCAGAGGCATTCTATTCTATGGAAATTGGCCCCGATAATACCTTAATCACTCCCGGTGGCGACTCAACAATACAAAATATCCGTATGATGTACACAGGCGGATTTGGTGTTTCTTATGCCAATAAGGACAATGTGGTAATGCAGGGCCTTGTTATCGGATATATGGGCGGTTCTATAATGACAGGCTCAACCCGTTACGGTAACGGCGTTCAGCTATGGGGCTTTTGTGACGGTATGGTTATCGACCACTGCCACGTTTACCAATGCTATGATGCAGGTATTACGCCTCAATGGAGTGGCGATAAAACCGCAACAGGCAACGAAGAAAACATTAAATACACAAACAACTTGTTAGAGTATTCGGTTTATAATATAGAATATTTCTTGCGTGATACACAAGGAAAATATAAGGATGTTGAATTTAGCGGCAATATAGTAAGATATGCCGGCTATGGTTGGGGCACCCTTGCCCGTGGCAACAACAAGGATGCCACAAATATCCGTGGTGTTGTAACATCAGATGTTGAAAACTTTGTAATTAAGAACAATATTTTCTATATGGGTACACCCAACCTTATAAGAATTGAGGTTGACCGTGCTGACCAAATGCCCATATTTGAGGGCAACACCTATGTTGTTTCCGAAAAAGATAATATTTTTGCTCAAAAGGGACAAAAATACACCAAGGCTACCGATGCCAAAAACAAAACCGCCAAAGAAATCTTCGGCGATGAAACGGGTAAAATTATTGTTTATTAAACTGTAAAGGAAGATGGCCATGTTCTTTAAGTATGATGATTTCTCGGTAAGATATACCGGTAGATTTGGCGAATATGCGGTTGAAAACAGGTTGGGTGAGCAGTCGGTTTCTATGACGGCTACGGCTTGCGGCGCTTATTTTGAAATCGCTTTTAAGGGTGACTATATTATCCTTCATTTTGAGGATAAAGATTTAGCCGCCCCAAGACCTGATTTGTGGTTGCAGGTTGATTCTTCTCCTCGTTTTGAAGTGCCTGTAAGCGCTGTTATCAGGGTTGATGGCTTGAGCGGTGGCGAGCATATATTAAAGGCGGTTTTCAAAAGTGCAAAAGGGAATGCAGAGAGATATACCTTGCCGCTTACATCAAAAATGTCCTTTAAGGGCTATGAGGCAAAAGAAAACTCGGTGCTACCCGAGGATAATCGCAAAACAATTGAGCTTGTTGGTGATAGTATCACCGAGGGCTGCGGATTGGACCACTCTAATTTGCGAGAGGGCCGAGGTATGCACGATGATATAGCGCCCGCTCTTAACGATTCGTTGGCTACCTACGCTTATAAAATGGTCGAGCACTACAACCTAAGACCTGTTTTTGCGGCTTATGGCGGTGTTGGTGTGGGAATAACCTGGTCGCACGATGTGCCTGTTGCAAAGGAATGTTACCCCTATTGCTTTGAGGGCGCACCCGTGAAATACGGCCATCCCGATTATATACTTTTAAGCTATGGCACAAACGATTGGGGCAATATGACCGACGAAAAGTTTATCGCCGATTATACCGAGTTTTTAACTATTCTTCGCAACACCCATAAGCAAAGTACGATTATTTGTGTCACACCTTTTAAGGGTTGGTACAAAGAGCAAATCTCAAAAATAATTAAAGACTTTAACGATAACAAGGTTTATTGTGTGGAAAACGAGTGGGGAAAAGATTATGACCTTCACCCAACAAGAGAAGAACACGCCATTATGGGCGAAAAGCTAATAGAAGCAGTTAAGGATATTATAAAATAGTTATTTCTTATCCTTTTCTCGTTTCGGCAATCCCTGTGCAATGGCGGGGAAAAGATTTTTGGTGTCGGCAGTAGGCTGTATATTATAGGTGCCGTACTTATTTATCAAATCAAAACATTCCACACCCTGATTGCTAATGTTTTGCGCCGATACAGT